>JAKAGL010000245.1 GCA_021815535.1 bacterium | reverse complement strand
TATACTTCGCGGGTCCGGGGGAACGGGTGGAACTTACTCACAAAGCGACCAGCCGCCGCAATTTTGCCGCCGGCGCGGTACGGGCGGCGGAGTGGTTGCCGGGGCAAAAAAACGGTCTGTATGACATGCAGGATGTGTTGGGCCTGAAATAGGCGATGTTGGGATGGATAATAGCCGGGCTGATCTTCATAATTATTGCTTGGCTGCTGGGGCACGGTCTCTATTTGATGACGCAAATGAAAAAAAGCTCCTCCGGTAAAAACAGGGAACATGGGGAAGAGGGAGAAATAGACGATGAGCATCGGTGACTACATAAAGCCCGAATACGTGGCGCTCAATATGAAAGCGCAGACCCGGCATGACGTATTCGTGGAACTTACCGGTTGTCTGGAATCCACCGGACTGCTCGACAAAGCAAACGCCGAAATACTTATCCGCAAACTTGAGGAACGCGAAAAACTGAGCACCACCGGCGTGGGCGAATCGATCGCCATACCGCACGCATCCCTGGAGGGGTTTAGCGAAACGGCCATACTGATCGGCGTGCTGCCGAATGGGGTCGATTTCTCCTCGGTGGACGGCCAGCCGGTCAAGGTGGTGTTCATGATCATAGGGTCGCAGGCGGTTCCGCGCCTTCATATCCAAATCCTCGCGCGGATCGTCCGCCTCTGCCGTAACAAGGATCTGATCAAGAAGGTGCAGACGGCATCTACCCCCCTGGAAGCGCTGGAGGCCATCCGTCAGGTGGATAACTGAGTGGAACTTCTGGTTTGTGTCATTAACAAGCCGGAGCTCCTTGAAGATGTTCTCGCAGGTTTTATAGAAGTGGGCGTTGGCGACTGCACCGTTATCGACAGCAAGGGCATGGGAACGATTATCGCCAACGAGATCCCAATTTTTTCCGGTTTCAAAAATCTTTTTAGCGGCGCACGCGAATCGAATTACACGGTTTTTTCGGTGATACAGGATGCAAAAACGCTTGAAGATGCCATCAAGATCGTCAAAGAGATATTTTCCCGTATGGAAGAACCCGACGCCGGCGTTATATTCACCCTCCCCGTCACCAGCTTTTTCGATACCAAGCCTCTGTAGCGGGCGCGGGCGCGAGGTGACATGAGCGCCATTTTGGGACTGATGCTGCTTTCGGCAATAGCATATGCCAGTTCTCTTCATATTTTTTCCAAAGAAAAGCTCCCCCCTCTCCTCCGCTACCTGTTTTACACCGGCTGGGAATTCATGCTTATCGGCATTGTTATCGGCCCGTTCGCGCTCGATTTTTTTCCCGAATTTCTTTTGCGCGAGCTAGAGCCGGTCATTCATTTGGGGTTTGGGTGGGTGGGATTGCTGGTTGGCACCCAAATGCGGCTATCCGATCTGGCCCGCGTGGAACGATGGCACTTGCGCGTCACCCTCTATCAGGCGCTTTTTTCCGGCCTTTTGGTGATGCTGACGGTGTATCTGCCACTTCATTACCTCTACAAATGGGGCGCCGGTGAAGCCGTGGTGGCCGCGGCGGTATTGGCCGCTTCGGCGGCGGTCTCCTCCCCCACCGCTTTGGCGCTGCTGGGAAAAGAGAGGCGCTTTGAAGCATCGGCCCGCCAGCTTCTCAACGTCATCTCCGGCCTCGACGCGATGGTGGCGGTTGTATTGCTGGCGCTTTCGCTCACCCTGCTCCGCTATGGGTTGGTTTCATTTACGCTGGGCATCAAGTATTTGGCCCAAGCCACCGGCACCGGCCTGCTATTGGGTTTTTTCTTCCGCCACCTGCCGCGCAATAAATTAAAGGATAAGGAACAGCTGGTGCTGATGATCGGTTTTGTTTTTTTCAGCGCGGGGGTTGGGGGTGTTCTGTCGGTATCGCCGCTGGTTATTAGTTTTATCGCCGGGGTGTTTCTGGCCAATACGCTTCCGCCGGAAGACCCGCTCTACCGCGCGGCTTCCAATACGGAGCGCCCTTTTTACATCATCATGCTACTGCTGGCGGGACTCATGTTCGTCCCCTCTCCCACGACCTTTGCGGTTGCTTTGCTTGTGGTGCCAATGCGGTTGCTGGGAAAACAGTATTCACTTAACTGGCTGACGGGCCGCGGCGGTGCTCCTTCCCCTTTCCCAAAGAACGGGGGGCTGGCGCTGGCATCGCAGGGGGCGATGACGCTGGTCATCGGGTTCGCCTATCTTTCAGTCGAAAGCGGCGGAATGGGGCGGAGTATTTTTTCCATAATCGCCCTTTGTGTCATGATAAATGAAATGGCGGCGCCATTTCTGATAGACAGAGTATTGGCGGTAAAGTGATGATCAAAAGGCAGATACTGGCACTGACGATCATTTTTGTCATTATGGGAAACCTCTCCTTCTTTCTCGGGGGAAAAAGCTTCACCGGAGCTTCCGCAACCACTATCACCCTCGGCTTCATTATACTGGGGGCTTTTTTCGTCTCCAAACTCGCGGAACAGGCCGCTTTACCCCTGCTCACAGGCTATATTTTGTTCGGCATTCTGGCAGGCCCCGCAGCGCTTAACATCATCGAACAGGTCCGCATTGCCGAATTTTCCATTATCAACACCCTTGCTTTCGCCTACATCGCCCTTTCGGTCGGGGCAGAGATTGAATTGGATTTCCTCAAAAAGCAGGGACGGAAAATACTGGGCATCGGCGTTATCAGTGTTTTATTAGTGTTCACGGGCATCTTCGTGGTGTTCTACCCGCTTGTTTATTTTGGCTTTCCAGGATTTTCGTTTGTACCGGGAGGGATGACCGCGGCAGCCGTGCTTATCATGGCGGTAATCGGGGCCACCACCTCCCCCGCCGCCACGGCAGCCATTGTGAGCGAAACGCGGGCAAAAGGAGAACTGACCGAAAGCACACTCGGCATCGTTATCATCAAAGACATTCTTGTGATAGCCCTGTTCACGATGATTTTGACGTGGATTCGCGGCGGCAGCCACGGCGAGCCGCTTTCGGGCAATGAGATACTCCGAACTTTCATTGCGGAAACAGGTTATTCGCTGCTGGCCGGCGCGCTGGTGGGGGCCTTTGTGGCGCTTTATATCAAAACGATGGGCAACCTGATGCTGTTGTTCAGCTTCGGCGTGGCGGTTATTTCCGGCGCGATCAGCACCCAGATGCACCTCAACGTACTGTTGCTATGCGTCGCCACCGGATTTGTTGTTCGCAACTTCAGCGCGGAAGGGCACAAATTCGTCCGCGCCGTGGAAAAAGGGGCCTTGCCGATATTCATCATTTTCTTTTCCCTCACGGGGGCATCCCTCAATACCGGCGCCCTGCGGCAAATGTGGGCGGCGGCAATAGTTTATTTCGTCATCCGCGTTACGCTGATGTACGCGGTGACCGTATTCGCGACCCGGTTGGTTCACGCTTCCCCCCTTTTGCAACGGATGCTTTGGAGAGGCTTTATTTCCCAGGCGGGGGTATCGCTGGGATTGGCGCTCATCGT
Organism: bacterium; assembly: GCA_021815535.1. Taxonomy (GTDB): domain Bacteria; phylum Nitrospinota_A; class UBA7883; order JACRGQ01; family JACRGQ01; genus JACRGQ01. Next base: position 276 of record JAKAGL010000245.1, on the reverse strand, counting down.
CCGTGAACAAATCCCCGAATGGGGGGAGGCCCTGGCAACCCTCATCATCGCAGAGGTAACCATCTGTGAGATCGTCGGTCCAATTATCTTCAAAAGGGCTTTGATCCAGGCCCGGGAAGCACATACGCTGGAAGAGTCAACCTTGCAACGAGGTGTTACTCCCCCCGCCACCCTTTAAATTTCCGGCGGCAACCCTTGCGATCCCCCTCAGGTTATGGGCTTCCCGATCCGATAAAGGATAGGGTACTTATGTGAAAAAGCGGCGCCGGGAAGGCG
>JAKAGL010000244.1 GCA_021815535.1 bacterium | reverse complement strand
GCGCCCGATGCTGGTACTTCTTTCCTCGTACCTCTGCGGCGCCGAAAGTTGCGACAAAGCGGTCATCCATTCCACCGTGGTGGAATACATCCACGCCGCCACGCTTCTGCATGATGATGTAGTGGACGATTCCGGCACCCGGCGCGGCTTGCCCAGCGCCAATGCCAAATTCGGCAATCCGGTATCGGTGCTGGTGGGGGATTACCTGTTTGCCAAGTCGTTCGCCCTTATGGCGGCCCACAGTTCGAAGGAAATCATCCGGGCCGTCAGTGATGCCACCCGCAGCCTCGCCGAAGGGGAAGTGCTGCAACTGATGCACATTGGCAACATTGAAATGACCGAGGAACAGCACCTCGATGTGGTGTACCGCAAAACCGGAGCGCTGATAATGGCCTGCTGCGAAATCGGCGGCTGGCTGGGGTGCGCCACTCCGGAGCAACGCCGCGCGCTTGCGTCATTCGGCAAAAATATCGGTATCGCCTTCCAGCTGGTGGACGACTTGCTGGATTTCACCGCGGACCAGCGAACGCTTGGCAAGCCCGTGGGGCAGGATTTAGCGGAAGGGCATGTCACCTTGCCGGTTATCCACGCGTGGCGCAATATCGGCGACGCCGAGAAGAATTTCCTGCGCGAGACCATTAAGAATGAAGAGCTTACCCGTCAGCGGATGCCGGCGATATTGGATATCATCAACAAGAATGATGGAATCGGTTACGCCGCCCGGCTAGCCGAACAATATGTGGAAAACGCGATGGCCGAGCTGGAAATACTCCCTGGCGGCGCACATCAGGAAGCCTTGGCCGGCCTCGCCGATTACATCATCGTCCGTACGCACTAAGGGGCGGTACGTCCCCTCACGATACGTAGCATGTTTCCCATGATCGTCCGCTCCTCTGGGTCCAATACCAGCCAATAACAGGCCGTGAGGAACAGCGATGTGTGCAGTGTCAACGGCACGATGAACAGCCAGGACGGTAGGGGCAGCAGATACACAGCGCTGAAAAGTGCGCCCAACGCGGCGGTTCCGAGAAGGCGCATCAAAAACGGCGTCGATGCCAAATTGAGGTAGCGGCAGACGGCGGCATTTATGGCGATGAAGCCCATCAACTGTGTGATGAAGGTTGCGTAGACCGCTCCGGTGAAACCATATTTGACGATGAAGAAATAATCCAGCGCCACATTCGCCGCCGCCACCGCCGCGCCGATGCGGGCCTCCAGGCCGGGGCGGTCAACCGATTTTACCGTAAGTGAGGTGATCACGCTGGCGGCATTGATGAACCACGCGGCCAACAGCCACTTCAGCGCCAACGCGGCCGGCAGGTACGCCGCGCCTACCCATAGCGTTATAAGCGGTTCGGCATAGATAAAAAGAAAAACCACCAGCGGCATCAGGGCCATCGCCATCAACTTGGTCCCCAGCTTGAAACTTTTCCGGACGGTATCGCCCATATTCGCGCCGTGAAAGCCGGAGATCATAGGAAACGCCGCGGTGCCTAGAACGCCGGCCACTTCGGTAAGTTTCATGGCGATGGTGTTGGCGATGGAGTAGAGCGCCACACTTGCCGGGTTCAGCAAAATGCCGATCATGTAGATGTCACATTGATATACAGTGTGCCCCGCTGCCTGGCTTACGGTTGCGGCCGCCTTATAGCGCAAAAGGCCGCGCAACAGCACCGGATCGAAATGGCGGCGGCTTATTTCGATATGGGGGTACATTCTGCGCAATGTTAGATACGCAGTCGTTTTCCAGAGGAGTCCTCCCAGCGTTATTGCCGCCACCGCCGCTTCGGCGCTGTTATGCCAGCGGAGCACCGCGAGGATCATTACGAGAATGAGCGTTTGGAATATCACCCGTTGCGCGTTGTATACATCCAGCCGGCTGAGGCCTACAAATACCTTCGCGAACAGAGATAGCGGATAGAGCAGCCAGAGTCCCGCGGCGATAACCAGAAACATGTTGACGGCACTTTGCATCGCCAGGGGCGCGAATGAGAAAAGTGCCGGAACGCCAAAAACAGCGAAAAGGATGGTAAGTATAACCAATAGAAATCCAAAGCCGGCCGCAAAGAAGAAAAGCGTACTTACGGTGCGCGAGAGCTTTTCGGCATCCTGCGTCTCGCTTACCTTTTTTATGACCGTTTCTCCAATGCCGATATCGAGGTAGAGGAAATATCCCGCCGTCCCCCCAACCAGCGCGAGGATGCCAAACGAGTTGGCCCCCATCTGCTGGAGGACAAGGCGTGTACCGATGATGATGAGGACGAACTGCCAGAACGCGCCCCCCAGGTTTATAATGACGTTGCGGGATACCGTTTTGATTGCGCTATCGATATGCATCCCCGCGATTATACCCGTTCGGCCCCCGTTTTAGGCCTTTCCCTCTTTGTCATGCCGGGTCTGACCCGGCAGCCAGACACATTTTCAAAACTTCCACCTTCGGCCTCACGGGTCCAATCCGACGGTAGGTGCGAATTCATTCGCACAATCGGCCCAACGGGCCGATCTCTCACGTGTCATCCCCGCGCAGGTGGGGAACCAGTATTTTTGAAAGAGAAAGAAAAGAAAGCTTTGATACTATTTCTAGGTGCCGGGTCAAGCCCGGCATAACAGAAAAAACGCCCACCTACCGCCGCGTTTTGCGCCGCAGCGAAATGATGATCTGATAAATCATCAAACCGCCAAGAATTTTATAAGGTATCCAGATAAGCGCAGGGGTGTTGTGATCTTGGTATTTTGTCTCCAGTGGATTCATGAAGGCAAAGAAATTGCTGAATTCTCGTAGGTCAAAATAAACAAATTCAGTAAAGCTCCCTCCTGTGGAGGGTATGTACGTGTGATGGTCAATCCATAATGTTTGCCATTCATTCATCGGTCCGGCAATGTAGATAAGAAAAGAGAGAAGATAACAAATTCCAGTAAGACCCAGAAACCAAATGATAGGTCGTACCCAGTCATTTGAAAAGTTGGAAAGCTTGTCGCCCATCCAAAACTCAAAACGCTCTTGCCGCTTATCTGGTTTCCCCGCTATTTCCTCGCCATACGCTTTCATTTCCATCATGTAGAACTCGTTGGCTTGAAGATAGTTCTTCTGTTCTTCGTTTGCCGCTTTGAGCTGGCGGAAGGTGTCACGGTAGACGCCCGAACTATGCCTCATGTTCACGCCGCTCGACCGCATATTTTCTGAAATGGTCTTTGGGTCAGGCATCATCCGCTCCACATTGCCCCATTTCACGTTGTTGAAAATGGTTTTAGATAGGGATGAATTAAAGATGTTCATGATGGGCGCGTTCTCTAGGCTAACATTGTTCATCTCCGCGCCGCTTAACATTGAATCGTTAATGTTAAGCTCTTTGATAACTTGGAGGCTACCTATTTTGATGGCTGGGGAAAGGCAAACTAAGTGTTTGATGGAAAGAGTATCAACAATCAGGTTATCAATTAGCACAACGGCGTCCTTTTTGAACGTGCATTGAAAAAGTTCAAGGTGCTTCATTTTGGCAACTAGGTTTGCCCCTATCCTGAAATGGCCGTTTATCGTTGCTGAATGGAAGGTTAGAGCCGGGACAGATAAGTCAAGAAAAGACACCGATTCATCAAAAATACAGTTCTCAAACCAAGCCGAATCTTCAATGATGGTGGCCTCAAATGTTGAATTTCCTGAGAACCTAACATCCCGAAATTTAACTGAATCGTGAAAAGTGGCATCGTTGAAATTGGCTCCTTGTCTAAAGG
>JAKAGL010000027.1 GCA_021815535.1 bacterium | reverse complement strand
ATCAAAAGGCGTACGGCGGATATCTATGCCTCCACTACTCTTTTGATAACATACTTTATCGGCCTGTACTTGATGCTCGCGGCCCTCCTCCTATGGCTTGCCGCGGGTATGGCAAAAAACCTTGCATCCCCCATCGAAATGCTTGCCGCGTTGGCGCGCAGGGTGGCAAAAGGAGAGCCTGAAGTCCGCGCCCCCGCATTTGCAGGCGAGCCCGGTGTCCTGGCCGAAAATTTCAATATGATGCTGGCAAATATCGACGAGAACACCCATAAACTGTACAACGAAATGGAGGAGCATAAACGGGCCGAAGAGGAATTAACCAGGTTCTTCAATCTTGTCCCTGACATGGTCTGCGTTGCCACTACCGATGGGCGGTTCTTAAAGGTCAACCCTATCTGGCACGACGTGCTTGGATACACCGAACAGGAGCTGCTTTCCATCCCCTTTCTCGATCTTATCCATCCTGATGACAGGGAAGCGACCTTGAAAGAGATGGCTAAATTGTCATCCGGAGAATTAACCATGCATTTTACCAACCGTTACCTCTGCAAGGACGGAAGTTACAAATGGCTGGAATGGGCGTCGGCGCCGTCGGCTGACAGGTCGGTATTGTTTGCCGCCGCGCGCGACATCACAGAGCGGATAAATACGCTGAAAGAGCTGCACCACAAGAGAGATCAGTTGGAACGCTCCAACAGGGAGCTGGAGCAGTTCGCCTATGTCTCTTCACATGATCTGCAGGAACCCCTCCGTACCATTACCAGCTATGTGCAGCTTCTGGAGAAGCGCTATAAATCCCAGCTTGATGACAATGCTGATATGTACATCAACTTCGTCACCGGGGCAGCCCTGCGCATGCAGGCCCTTATCAACGATCTCCTGAATTTTTCGCGTGTGGGATCGCGCGGCAAACCCTTTACTCTGGTACGGACGGAAGAACTGGTCGAAAGCATTATTGCGTCGCAGAAGATCCAAAGCCCCGATACCACGATCTCCCACGGCCAGCTGCCAGATATTATTGGCGATGAAATACAGATCATGCAGGTGTTCCAGAATCTCATCCTCAACGCCGTGAAGTTCCGCGGAAGTGAGCCGCCCTGCATCCATGTTGGCGCGACAGAGGATGACAAGGAATGGACTTTTTGGGTGCAGGATAACGGCATCGGCATCGAACCTAAATATTTCGAGAAAATATTCGTCATCTTCCAGCGGCTTCACACACAGCGGGAATACGCCGGGACTGGCATTGGACTGGCATTGGTGAAAAAACTGGTGGAACGTCATGGGGGAAGAATATGGGTGAAATCGGAGACCGGCAAGGGCGCCACATTCTGGTTTACAATCAGTAAGAAGCCATACAAACCGGAGGAAGTACTGACATGAAAACAGAGTCAATGGAGGTCCTGCTGGTCGAAGACAATCCTGCCGATGCCGAGCATACCCGTATCGTTCTGGAGGACGCGAAGGTGGTCGGCGGCTTTCATATCGTGGGGGATGGGATCGAAGCATTGGATTTCCTGCATCATCAGGGCGATTTCATCCACGCGCCGCGGCCCGATCTCATTTTGCTCGACCTCAATCTTCCCCGTATGGATGGCCGGGAATTGCTGGCCGAGATCAAGGCCTCGGACGCCTTGAAAGACATTCCGGTGGTGATACTTACCTGGTCGTCCGCCCAGGAGGACATTCTGCGGACATATCAGCTTCAGTCGAGTGCGTATCTCACAAAGCCGGTCGATGTTGACCAATTTCTCCGCGTGGCGGGTTCGGTTGGGGATTATTGGACCGCGAACGTCAAGCGGCCGCCTGAAGCACCTTCCGTCAAATAGAAAGGAAGCATGAATATGAGAGCCGATTCAATAAACATCCTATTGGTTGAAGACAATCCCGCCGATGCCGAGCTGACGCGTCTGGCAATGGAAGATGTGAAAATGGTCAATAGTTTACATGTTGTCAGCGACGGCGTGGTAGCTATGGATTTCCTCTATCACCGGGGTGAATTTGCCGATGCGCCGCGGCCCGATCTGATCCTGCTCGATCTCAATCTGCCGCGGAAAGACGGCCGCGAGGTGCTTGCCGAGGTCAAAGCGGACGAATCGTTGAAAGCCATTCCGATAGTCGTTCTCACCAGCTCATCCGCCGAGGAAGACATCCTCCGAACCTATAAACTCCACGCGAATGCCTATATCAGCAAACCGGTCGACCTTGAGCAGTTCATCCGCGTCGTCCGCTCCATAGAGGAATTCTGGATCGCCATTGTTAAGTTGCCGCCTAAACACGGGTGACGGAAAAGAGCCGCGATGGATCGCGAACCACGGGGAACAACCCCGGTTTACGGATTGCTTACCGGGACGGGAACCATGCGGTCATCCTTCGAATTGTCTCCCAGTTGTCCTTTGTTGTTGCTTCCCCATGCCCATATCGTCCCGTCGCTTTTCAGCGCGAAAGAATGATTGTATCCCGCGCCGATCGCCGTTATTCCGCTCAGTCCGTCCACAAATACGGGGACGAGGCGCATGGTGCTGGTTCCTTCATTGATGCCCAGCTGCCCCGCGCTGTTGCTGCCCCAGGTCCAGACCGTGCCATCCGCTTTGAGCGCGATGGAATGATTTTCCCCTGCCGCAACGGTTGTTACGCCGGCAATGGATTTTACCCATACAGGTGCAAGGCGGTTGGTGATTCCCTTATCGCCCAGTTGGCCCGAGACGTTGTTCCCCCATGCCCAGAGGGTGCCATCAGCTTTTACCGCGAGCGAATGGGTGGAACCCGCGGCGATGGCGATCACTCCTTTGAGCCCTTTCACCAGAACCGGGGTTTTGGAGCTGTCGCCGGTATCATCCCCCAGTTGCCCTTTGTCGTTATTCCCCCACGCCCACACCGTGCCGTCTTTCTTAAGGGCAAGAGTGTGGGTGCTTCCCGCCGCAACCGCCACTATCCCTTCAAGAAAACCCTGTCCGCCGGGGCCTTTCACTTGAACGGGGGTGAGCCGCTTTTTGCTTGTGCCGTCGCCCAATTGCCAATCATTGTTGTAACCCCATCCCCAAACCGATCCGTCATTCTTTACCGCGATGGTATGCAGTTCGCCAGCGGCAATTGAGATGATCCCTTCGAGATTTTTTTTGCCGCCCGGCCCCTTCACCTGTACGGGGGTTTTCCGGTCATCATCGGTGTCGTCGCCAAGCTGCCCCTTGTTGTTACGTCCCCAGGCCCACACCGTACCGTCCTTTTTTAGCGCAAGGGTATGGGCTCCCCCGGCGGCGATTGCCGCAATCCCTTCAAGGTTCCCTTTGCCGCCCGGCCCTTTGACCTCCACGGGGATCAGCCGTTTCTTTTCCGTTCCATCGCCTAATTCGCCATAATTGTTGTAACCCCACCCGAGGAGCATTCCGTCACGTTTCAGAAAAACCGTATGTAACTCGCCAGCGGCGATCGGCGATGCTCCGCCAGACGCCGTTTTGGGCGTGTCGGTTTTTGCGGCTGTTTGCTCCGTCGTTGGCGGCAACGGCCTGGATTCCTCGGTTTTGCCTGCTGTGGCAACAGCATTTTTCCCGCCGCCTGCCAGATCCGCCGCCGCCACTACGGCGGCTCCGGCAACCGATCCTGCCGCGGAACCGGCGACCGCCCCAATAGCCGCGGCGCCGCCGGCCATCTGCGAGGCTGCGGCCCCTGCCAAGGCCCCCGCCGTGGAACCGGCCCCCATCGCAGAAGGATTTTGGGAAGCCGCATTCTCAGCGGGCGATTGGGCCGATCCGGTGGCTTTATCCAACTCCATACGTTTCTGATCACGCAGTTCCTTGGGGGTCTTGATCGGCATTTTCCGCATCAGGGTTTTTAGCCGTTCGGGGTCGATGGGAAAGGGCGCAGTGGGGAGTTTTCCATGCTGTACCACGGAGCGCATGCCGGAATTGATTATCTGCCGTCCTCCACCGCCGGGACCTTCACAGTACACCTCGCCGGGTTCGCCGACGGTTCCCAACAGGTCAACCTCGGTCGTTGGGGTAAATGGATCACCGGTAAGGCCAACCACCCAATCGGGGGTTCCGGTCACTCCCGCCACTGCCGATGCGGAGTGCACTTCGAAATGGGACCGTTTGTTTCCCAATTTCGATACTGCGTTTTTGACGCGCCCCAATTCAAGCCGGATTTCCGTTTCGCGGGCGCCGCCCTCAACGATATTAAGCTTTTCGATCACCAAGCGGCTGTTTTCGTCCAAGCGGGTCAGATTGCCATCGTCATACAGAATTTCGGCTTCGCCGTCCTGTCCGGTGGTAATGGCGTCGCCCGGAACGACCCGCATTCCTTTTGCGGCGGAGGCGATGTTTTTGGTGTCTTTGGCAACGACAAATACCGGCCCGGAGAGATCCGCGATCTCTCCGCCGAAATTTTGAGACGCGAGCGCGGGCGGGACGGCTATATGGTTAAATGCTATGCATACCAGGCCGATAATCATCCGCAACCCGTACGGAATCGCCGCTTTCATGACCGTTTCCTCCCCAATGATTGACCCGTTTTCTGCGCCCCGCAGCCTTAATAAATGTCCTACGTTAGAGGTACCCTTTTTTATCAGTATATCAAATTGGGGGCACGCACGCTTGGAAGGGGGCTGGAATGTCGGATCTTGGGCCGCAAAACCCGGCGGAAGGCGCCGAACCGGTTAAATGAAATTTTCCGATTTCTCTTCCACGGTCAGCATGTTGCCGTTTATCAGCTGTATAGCTTCATCGGCCCCTTTGCCGAACACTTTGGTCAAGTACGATTTTGATTTATTGAGGACGTAATAAATGCAGTTAGCCTGATAGCTGAACACTTTACTCATGCAGTTCTCACGCGCCACCAGCGGGAGCAGCGTGTCAACGTGGCGGCCGAACACATCCTTCGCTTCACTGCCATCCCGCATCTTAATGGTGCGGCGGTATAATTCTCCCAAGTCCACTTTAACAAAAAAGTCCGAGGCCTTGACCCCTTCGCTCGCATACCGGTCTACCAGCTTTGAGAATTCGACAAACGTTTCGGACGGCACCACCACCACGCTTCCCAGGGCGCTGATGCTGATGAACTGTTGTTCGCTGTCCACCCAGGCTTTGGCGAACTCGCGTTGCAACGGGAGGATCTCTCCCATTTCCACCACTTTGGGCCAGAGGAATTCTTTGGCTAGGTCGGGCGGATAAAGCTTGGAGATGCGAACCTCGTTTTCCTTCTCCGCCCGCTTCTTTGACCGTTCACTCTCGATGGCGGCCACAAAATCGCCGAACCGATGCATTATGCCGGGATGGATCAGGTCGCATACGGCGTTGAGGAACTTTTCGCGCACACCGCTGAATTGGGAGGATATCTTTCCTTCGAACAGGTCCTGGATCTCTTCGAGGGTGATGTTTTGTATGCGCCGGCCGATCATATATTCAAATATCGCCACGCGGAACCGCTCCTCGATCATGCCGTGCAACCGGTGATCCTTACTGCCGGAGATTTCCTGCATTTCGTTTTGCACCCATCGGGGAAGCATGGTTTTGGCCAGGCGGGGTTCCTCCTGGGCGATTTCGATCATCTCGTGATCGCGCGGGAGGTATTTGTTGAAGTAGTGGTCGGTGATGGCCGGAGCCAGCTTCTGGATGAAAAATATTTTCCGGTTGAAGGCGTCGAAGCGGGTCTTCACGATATTCGCCAGCGGGTGTTTTTCCGGCACCTCTTTCAAAGAGGAGGCCGCGCCGCCGCCTTCCGCCGGGATTGCCTCGATGCCGGATTTTTTCTCCGCGCCCGGCACGGCTCCGGCGGAGCCTTTGGCCTGGGCGTTGCGCTGGCGGATGGCCATATCTTCCAAGAAAAGATCGCGAAGACGCGCCTGCTCTTCAAAGCTAATCAGGCGGTCTTCGTCAACGAGATGCTTGGTGGCCGGTATAACCAATTTTTGCAGAAGCGGTTCCCCTTCGCGCAAGCGCATAAAATGAAGCGCCGCCCCCATGATAAGCTGGATATCCCTGCCCTGCTCCTTGAGGAACCGGAAAAGAACCGCCTGCAAGTGATGCATATCATGTACGGAGGCAATGCTGCGCTTGATGCTCGGGATAAGCTCAACAAGCGATGTTGCAAGCGCGGGCATGAATAATGCGAAAAACTCGCGGTTTTGAACGAACGTCTTGATGTCCGGCGGCAGAAACTCCATTGAGAGGATCGGATATTCCGTAATGCCGGCCTCGCCGGCCCCTTTGCTTATCGCGGTTTGAACCATGGCCTGAAAAAAATTGCGCCCCCGCGCCGCCAATGACGCGAGCTGTTGATGCCCGCTTTCGCTGATGGTAAAGCCGTAACAGTTGTTATCCCAGTTATTCATGATGACGATGGGGATTTTGGCATCGTTAAAAGAAAAGGCGACGGGGGTTCGTTTTCCCGATTGGGCGTTGCGAACCAGCAGATCGAGCATCCGTTTCTGTTCTTCGCTCACCGATCCGGCAATTCGTATCCCGGCTCCCCCTTCTGAAATATCTATCAGTTCGGTTTTGATCGGTTTCGGGTCTGGATGAAGGATAAGTTCCCCGTTCAGGCCCAATCCTTCCGTCGAAACCCGTTTTTGTTTTCGGCTATGCATCGTCATTTTTCCAAAAATAAAAATGTAACGTCCCGTTTCAGTAATAATGAAAATAGCTCTTAATTATATCTAACTTTTCTTGGTTATGAAAAAATAAAGATCGCTGACAAACAGGCCGGGAATCCGTCCCTTAACGGTACGGGGCCGGAAGAAATTCAAAGGTCGGGCTATGTTGTTGCCTTCAGGAAAAAAGTGGGGTGAGTGACGGGGATTGAACCCGCGACCAATGGAGCCACAACCCATTGCTCTACCAGCTGAGCTACACTCACCATCCAAAAAGAAGAGACAAGTATAACCAACTTTGGGGCAATTGCAAGAAAGAGACGCGGCATTAAAAAAAATCCGGATTTTTACCCCTGTGGATGCGCGGCTATGAACTTTGCCTCACAGGGGGATTTTCCTGCAACAACCGGTGGAAAGCCTATATCGTCCGCAAAAACGAGACGATTGCCTCCAGTTCTTTCGGGTTGCACGCGCCGGTGGGGGGGCAACGATGCGCCGCCAATTTCATCATCTCGCTTTGCGAATATTTTTTGCCCACTCCCTGAAAGCCCGGGCCGCTCGCCCCTTCGCCATTTTTTCCATGGCAGGTATAGCAATGGTATTTCTCTCCCAGAAAAAGGGCTTTTCCTTCCGAAACGCTGGCGGCATATGCGGCCGTGGCAAAACCAAAAGCAAACAATATTCCAACGATGCTTGCGGTGCGGGTCATCAGCTTTCCTCCTAGTTTAAGCGGTCAATCGGTTATTTTGGGTGGGATGGGGCTATAAGCAGCACATCGCACGAAGCGTGTTTGGTCACGCGTCTCGCCACATCCGGAAGAAACAGGTCAAACAGCCCTTCGTTGTGATGATACCCGACCAGGATGAGGTCGGTGTTGAGTCTTTTGGCCGCCGCCACCAGGGTATCCGCGGCGTCATCCCCCTCCTCGATCATCACCTCGCATGAAACGCCGTTATCGGTAAACCATTTCACATAAGAGGCGACGGCCTCCTTGAGCTGTTGTTCGCGCGTTTCATTGAGTTCGCGGAATACTTCGGGGGGAAGAAGGTTCACTTCGCCGTCGCCAACCGTCTCCATGGTGGAATAGACCGATATGAATGTGAGGTGGACGTCCGGCACCAGCGAAAGGGTGGACGCGACCTTGCGCAACGCATCGGTGGAAAGCGCATACCACTCATGGGCGGGCGGGGGCACGGCGACGAGGATATTCTTATATGCGGTCTTCATATTGTCTCCATTATATCCAGTTTTTGGGATAGTGCCGGTCGGATGCGAGATTGTTTACCACCAGCGCGATTGCCAAAAGGATAAGAGCGCCTCCCAGCACCGGGTACAGCACAAATGTCCAGCCCGCTTTCGTGCTGACGCCGATAAGGGCAGTCGCCCCTCCCGGCGGATGAAGCGTCCGGGTTGTGAGCATCACCGCAATGGCGAGCGACACCGCCAGGGCAATGGAGAATTCGGTATTCCCCAGCGTCTTGAAAATGATCACCGCGATGATGGCGCTGATGACATGTCCGCCGATAAGGTTGCGCGGCTGCGAGAGCGGGCCTTCGATGGCAGCGTAGATCAGGACGGCGGATGCGCCGAACGAGCCGATCATCATCGGCACTCCTGCCCGGTAGGTTATATAGGCGACGGAGAAGATGCCGCAAAACGCCCCCAGCCATGACCAAAAGATGTAGCGCTTTCTTACGCGGGGCGGGGCATCTGCCCCCTGTCCGCGGAATTTTCTCAGGTAAGCGGTAAATCCGCGTTGTATCATTTCCGTATCTCCATGCACCCGGCGGGGAATGCCGCAGGCGGCATATCCCTTTCCGGCATAATTTACGTGGTCCGGTTCAAGCCGGTTATTTTTTCGGACTATCCTTGGGCGCGGTTTCGGCGGTTTTCCCGGCCGCGCTCTGCTTCAGGATGCCCTCGATCCGTTCCATGTCGGCCCCGGCCACCCCAACGCCGTTTATCCAAAACGCCGGGGTGCCGGTCACGCCCAGCTTGTGCCCCCACTTTATGTGTTCATCCAAGACCGCGTTAACCTTGGCTTCACATCCCGCGGGCAGGGAGAAAGTTTTATCCCATTTGCCGGCCATTGTTTCGCGGAAGGTCTCGGCGGGATTTTGCGAGCAGAGGATATTGCGGGCTTTTTTGGGGGCATCGGCGTGCATCGGCAACGGGTACATGAAGATATACAGCGTGACGTCCTGCCGGTTCTTCAGCCACGCATCCGCCTTACGGCAAAAGGGGCAGTCCGGATCGTCGAAGGCCACAATGCTAATGGGGCCGTTGCCTATCTTCAGCGCTTTATCCAGCGGCAGGGCTTGTGTCAGCAATGCCTGTATCTGCGCTTTCCGTTCCGCCGTCAGCGACTTTTTATCGCGGATCATCTCGCCGAAGAACAGCGTTTTGGTCTTGGGGTGGAAATAGAAGATCTGGCTGTTCATCACCACTTCGTAGATTCCGTCGATATCGGTTTTGGATACCGCGTCTATCGGAGCCGCCGGGTTGATCTTGTGCAGTTCTTCCAGAACCTGGTTGGTTTCATCTTTGGCGTTTTTGACGTCTTTGGCGGCATGGGCGGCACCGCTGAAGACGATCAGCGCCGCCGCCAAGGGCGCAATCACCATTTTTTTCATGCTCATGACTTCTCCTTGAATGCGGTTTTTAACTGAAGTTTTGACTATACCACAACCTCGCCAGGGGGGTGGGGGCGCGGGCGGCTAAAACTGAACGCCGAGGCCAACGGTGAAATCGGGGGCGGTTTGGGAGAGGTCTTCCGTGAAAGAGATGTCGATGGCCCGGCCGGAAGCGGTGCGATAACGTCCCCCAAACGTTATTGCCTGCCACGGGCAGCGGAACAGGTCCGCCGCCCCTGCCCCATACGGGCTGGTGACGTACGAGAGTTGCGCCAAAACCGAAAGACGCTTCATAAGCGAGTACTCGATCGCTAGATCGCCCAGGTACATGGGGTTAAGGGGTATCCGGTCACCGCGGTCGATGAAGCCGGGATTGATAATGCCGGCATTGACGGTCACTGCGGCCTCTCCATACCGGCTTTCACCGATTACCATAAGGCCGTATTCCCATGCGCCGTTCCCCAGCCCGGTTTCCGTATTGGCGGAGGGCGCCTGTATCAGCAGCTTTGCGGCAAGCCCGGCATTTTCCTCCGTAAGCAGTTCGCGCTTCAGCCAAAGCGTAACATCCCCCAACGTCACCGTGTTTGGCGCGGCCGCGTTCCACATTAAGCCATTATGGTTGACCGAATAAAGATAGCGGTTGCGCGGGGCTTCGCGCTGGCCGGTATAATCGGGAAAACCGAACATCTGGTGGAAATCCAAAATGGACTGATCCAAAAAGCCGCCGCCCGCATAAAATAACGGAAGTTCCATCCCCCCTTCAAAATAGCCGAACCCCCGGCGCACGCCGAACGTCAGTTGGGCCAACTCCATGTCAAATTTGTAGTTCCACCCTGTATCTTTTTCCTGAAAAAAAATGCTTGAGTAGTGTATGTCCGCGCGCGTTGAAATATCGCCATCGGGCAAGGTTTCCGGAATGTCGGCGGCGGGATACAGCAGGCCGAAAAAGACCGGCGAGTGGTTCTTCACGGGGAATGGGGCGGCCCAGGCGGAAGAGGGGGCGCAAAGGAGCGCCGCCAGCAGCGGGACCATGCTCCACATCCGCCTTGTTTTAACGCTCCGCCGGAAATTACGCATCGGCGCAGTATAGCCCTTTCCGCCGGCCCAATGGTATAGTGTCTATTCATTACAGGCACCGGCTTGCCGGGAGAAAGGGAGACAGACATGGCATTGCAGAAAACAAGTTCGTCCGCCATCGCGCGGCTGTTTGCAACCAACATTCAAGATCTTCTTCAAAAAACCGCGGGGAAGAAATTTCACATTTCAAACACCATCATGCAAATTCCCGGCATCAAGCTCAGCGGCGACATCAGCTCGTTCGTCACGTTCTACGGCGATTACAACGGCCTGATGGTTTTGAATTTTGAGGGGCCGGCCGCGCTGGAAGTGGTCCGCTCTATGCTTCTGGGGATGGGGCTGGGCGAGGAAGACCTGCCCACCTTGCATACCAGCGACGAAGTGCGTAACAACGTGGGGGAACTGACCAACCAGGCCATCGGCAAAGTGCGCAGCGTGATACAGCAGAAGTACGATCTCGCCGCCAAGGCGAATATCCCCGCGGTGGTGCCGATCACCGTGCCGCTGGAGCTGACAATGGAAACAAAGGGGCACTCGGAAACCGAATCCCTGCGTGTGGTGTTCACCACCGAAAGGAACAACCGGTTTTACATGGAGCTGGCCATCGAGCCGATGCTGTGGCGCCCGTTGAACGAAGCCGCAGATAAGCGGTAACCGGTTCGGGGTCTCAACCCGGCCGGTCGATGGAAAACACGGACCACGGGTAGTCGAGAAACAGCTGCATTTGCGCCCCTTCGTCGCCGAACCCGAAATCGAGGCGGATGGTCACCCCGGAGAATAATGCGCGGAACCCGCTGCCGTAAGAATAGCGGAACCGCCGGTGCAGATCGCCCCACGTATCGGCCACGCTGCCGACCTCGCCGAAAAAGGCCACCTGCAGATTGGTTCTCAGCCCGCGCAAAAACCACCAGTCCATCAGCGTCCGTTCATCGGTGAGGTTCCAGCGGAACTCTGTTCCATAGGATGCGGATTTCCCGCCGAAGAAGCGGCTGTTGGGATAGCTGCGCAACCGTTGCGTGCCCCCCAACGGAGTGGCGATGCCGTACTCGTTGTAGGCGATGCGGTCATTGATGAACTGCGTTTCGGTGGCATGGCACTGCGCTTGGGCCGCCGGATTGGCGATGGCGCCGCATTGCAGCCCCATTGCGCCTTGCAGTGTGGCGTAATCGGTAGTGGCGGCGGCCTGCCGTTCCGCCGTCGAATAGAAGGCGTTGAATGCCCAGGTGCTGGATTGTCCCACCGGCACGTAGCCAGTGAGGTTAAGGTCGTAGATGTCAAACCGGCTGGTCATGAAACGCTGCTCCATCGAAGCGCGCCGCACCCCCTCTGCCCGGAACCCTTTGCGTGGATCCTGCACGTCATCGGTGATGTCAACGGTAAAGCCGAGATTGAGGAGATTTTCCGTCTGGAGGCGTTTATCAACGCTGGCGAATTCGTTGCCGTACCGGTCGAGCACCCGGTCCACCGCTCCGCTGTCGTTTACCCAGCGGGCGTATACTTCATAGCGGCGTTCGTCGAACGTGAGCGTCAGTTGTCCCACCGTTGCGGATCCTTCGAAGAACGGAAGGATATAATCGTTTTGGTCAGAATCGATGCCGCGTCTGAAGATCTTCGGTGCGACCTTATATGTGTAATATCCGGTGTTGAATATCAACAGGCGGTCGATAAGGTGGATGTCCAGCAGCGTCGCGCCGCCGGCGGTGAAATCGCCCGTGACGTAAAACCCGGTAAAATCGGTTTGCGTTCCGCCGATATTGGCAAGCGTCGCTCCCGCGCCGGTCGCCGCGCCAAGGCCGGGAATGTTGCCTGCGATCGGATAAATGAAATACGCAAAATCGGTACTGAACGGGTCCCGCCGCCGCTCGATCCCGTGTTTTGTTTCTTTCATGGAAGGCATGGACGCATCTTCCGCCACGGCCGCAGCAGTGGTATCCTCCGCCAGACTTATTGCAGGGAAAGCGCACAAGATCAATAAACCGAAGAGAGCCCCTCTACAATCCCTCATGGTTGAATTTTACATCCTTGGCAATAGGGCGGACAAGCCAACCGGAAGGCCGGGTGGGCGCGTGCCATTTTCATCAGGCCTTCCTTTGCAAGGTATAACCTTATGCGTTATATTATCCTCAGGTCATGATAAGGGCGTTCGGCTGCGCGAAAACGAAGGAGTTGTTCGTCTCCGGCAAAAGCAGGCATTTCCCTGCCGGGGTATGCAAGGTTGGCTTGCGCAAGCTCGATTATTTGCACGCCGCAAGACGGCTGGGCGACCTCGCAAAGGTGCCGGGCAACCGGCTGGAAGCGTTAAAGGGCGATTACGGCGGGTTTTACAGCATCAGAATCAATGATCAGTACCGGATCGTTTTTCGGTTTGAGGATTCCGGTGCGCATGACGTTAAGATTACCGACTACCACTAAAACGGGAGCAAACGATGGAAATAAAACGGAAGCCAACCCATCCGGGAGAGATTTTACGCGAAGATTTTTTAAAACCCCTCAACCTCACCCAGGTGGAATTGGCAAAGGCTTTGGGAACGGCTTTCCGTACTATCAATGAAATCGTCAACGAGCGGCGAAACCTTAGTCCTGAAATGGCCGTCAAACTTGCCCGGTACTTCGGCACTTCCGAGGAAGTGTGGCTTAACCTCCAAAACCAGTACGATATCTATCGGGTGAAAATCAGAAACAAGAAGCTGCTGGTAGGCATTAAGCCCATCCGCGCATCTCACGCCTCACATTAGCGTTTAGCCCAAAGCAAGTTCATGGCCGAAAAGCAATAACCAGCATGCCGCTCCCAAGGTGGTCACTGGGATTTCCTATTCATCAGGTTTGTTAAGGCTTGTTCCCTTTTTTATTTCTTCTGCCAACACTTCTAGCATGCTTTTTTGAGGGAGGAGTTTCACGTAGCGTTTTTTGCCGAGGCGGATAGTGTATTCACTCAAGCCGAATCCTAAAACTAATTCGGTATCGAGCACCTTCTCGCCATTAACAAATATTGCTCCCTGTTTAATTAGCCTTCGACCATCGGAAATACTCTTAACCTCTCCAACCCTAGCGAGAATTGCAACAAGTTTATCCTTCGGGTTTTCCCATCTATACTCAACAATATCTTTCGGCACTTCTTTGTTGCGGAACTGGGCGTTGAAACCTTCTTCGGCCTGCGCCGCTTCTTCTGCGTTGTGGAAGCGCGCCGCGATCCGCCGCGCCAACGCCATTTTTGCCTCGCGCGGGTGCTTCGCACCGCTTGAAAGCCCCTTTTTCAGCGTGTCCAATTCATCCGGAGTGACATCACCCACCAGTTCGTAATACTTCACCATCAGCTCGTCGCTGATGCTCATCACCTTTCCTACGATCTCGCGGGCCGGTTCCTCAATGCCGATGTAGTTGCCCAGCGATTTGCTCATCTTGTTCACGCCGTCGGTTCCTTCCAGCAGCGGCATGGTAATGACCACCTGCGGCGGCTGGCCGATGCCGTAATCGCGTTGCAGTTCGCGCCCCACCAGCAGGTTGAATTTCTGGTCGGTGCCGCCCAGTTCCACGTCCGCCTTAAGATGCACCGAATCGTACCCTTGTAACAGTGGATAGAGGAACTCATGCACCGCGATGGGGCGGTTCTCCTTGTAGCGTTTGGAAAAATCTTCGCGCTCCAGCATCCGCGCCACCGTGTAGCGGCTGGCAAGCCGGATGAAATCGGCGGGCGTCATCGCCCCCAGCCAGTCGGCGTTGAAAACGATTTTCGTTTTCGCGGCATCGAGTATTTTAAACACCTGCCGCTGGTAGGTCTCGGCGTTTTGCATCACCTGTTCGCGGGTGAGCGGGGGGCGGGTGTCGCTTTTGCCGGTGGGGTCGCCGATCATGGCGGTGAAATCGCCGATCAAGAACACCACCTGGTGCCCCATCTCCTGGAACTGCCGCATCTTGTGGATGAGCACCGTGTGGCCGAGGTGGATGTCGGGTGCGGTGGGGTCGAACCCCGCTTTGATGACCAGCGGACGGTTCAGCGCCAGCTTCGCGCGGAGTTCCGCCTCGCTGATGATCTCCGCCACCCCCTGGCGGATTATCCGTAACTGTTCGTCGGCGCTTTTTGTTACCATAGTAGAGTGAAAGATTATCACATATGAAACCGCAAACGATAGACCGTGACACCTCGTTCTCCGTGCGCCTGATTTATCCCAATACGGCAGCGGTGGGGGCCAGCTATCTCGGCTTCCACAAGATACTCGCCGCCTTCGATGCGGTATGCCGTTGCGAGACCGCGTTCATGCCGGAGGAGGGGAGCGCGGGGGCGCTGAATCTCTCGCGGTGCGATCTGGCCGCGTTCTCTTTTACCTTCGAGATGGATGTGCTGAACCTGTTGCGGATGCTCAAGGAAAACAACATCCCGCTCAAAGCCGGTGAGCGCACCGAACGCCACCCGCTGGTCTGCACGGGCGGCATCGTGGCCACGATGAACCCGGAGCCGTTCGCCGCGTTCTTCGATTTCTTCGTGCTGGGGGAAGGGGAACTGGCGATACCGCCGCTGGTGCAAAAACTTTCCGCCAGCCGCCACCAGCCACGTGCAGAAAGGCTGCGCGATATCGCCTCCATCGGGGGGATATATGTTCCCTCGCTTTATGAAGTGGAAGAGACCGGCGACGGCCCGGTAAAATCCCGCCGGGCACTCGATGGCGCGCCGGAGCGGGTGAAGCGGCTGTACGATCCCGGCTTTGGGCGCACCGGATCGGCGCAGCTTCCCGGCCTGGAAGGCTCCATCTTCCGCGATTCGCATCTCATCGAAACCGGCAAGGGATGCGGGCAGGGATGCCGCTTCTGCGCCAGCGGTTTCGTCTACCGCCCGGTGCGGCATGTGGACAAGGAAGCGCTTTTCGCTCAGATCGACGAAGGGCTTGCCCGCAAGGAGCGGATCGGCCTGATCGGAAGCGCCATCTGCGAACACCCTGAGATCGGCGCGGTGTACGATCACATTTTGGAGAAAGGGGGCGGCATCAACGTGTCGTCCCTCCGCGTTGAATACCTCTCCGCCGGAACGCTTGCCAAGCTGGCGGCGGGGGGATTGAAGACCATGACCATCGCCCCCGAAGCGGGAAGCGAGCGGCTCCGCCGCGCCGTCAACAAGCGGATGACCGACGATGATGTGCTGGGTGCGGTGCGGCTGGCGGCCGACGCGGGCATTCTGAATGTTAAGTGTTATTTCCTCATCGGCCTGCCGGGGGAGCGCGATGAGGACATTGACGCACTGGCGGCGCTGGCGAAAAAGATCCGCGATGAGTTGTTGGCTGGCAGCAGGCGGCATGGCCGCGCGGGAAAAATAACCATAGGCGTGAACCCGTTTGTGCCGAAGCCGCAAACCCCGTTTCAGTGGGCGGCGGTCGCGCCGCTGGGGGAGATAAAGGAAAAAAGCGCGCGGCTGAAAAAAGCCCTGCAGGGGGAAAGCAACCTGGAATTGAAGATCGAAGGGGGAAAAAACGCCGCCGTGCAGGGATTGTTGAGCGTGGGGGGGCGCCATGCAACGCCGCTTATCCTGCGCGCGTTCGAAGAAGAGGGTTGGACTGCCGTGTTGAAAACCCCCGCCGCAAAAAATGTCTACGCCCGGCGCAAGGGGTTTGACGAAATATTGCCGTGGGATTTCATCGATAGTAGATC
>JAKAGL010000026.1 GCA_021815535.1 bacterium | reverse complement strand
TTTACCCGCGGTGAAACGCAGGTGGTGGTGGCCGTCTCGCTCGGCACAGGCCAGGACGAACAGCTTATCGATAACATCGAGGGCAAATCCAACAAGAACTACATGTACCACTACAATTTCCCCCCCTTCTCCGTGGGCGAAACCAAAGGCGCACCCGGACCGGGCCGCCGCGAAATCGGCCACGGCGCATTGGCGGAACGCGCGCTTCTCTGGACGCTGCCGGATGCGAAGGAATTCCCCTACACGCTTCGCATCGTTTCTGAAGTTATGGAATCGAACGGCTCATCCTCGATGGCTTCCGTCTGCGGCGGCACGCTGGCGCTCATGGACGCAGGGGTGAAGATCAAGGCCCCGATCGCCGGCGTTGCGATGGGCCTCGTGGCTGAAAAGGATAAATTCGCCATCCTCACCGATATCCTCGGCATCGAAGATGCCCTGGGCGATATGGATTTCAAGGTGGCCGGTTCCCGCAAGGGCATCACCGCCATCCAGATGGACATCAAGCTGACCGGCATCAAGATCGAGATCATGAAGCAGGCTTTGATGCAGGCGCTCAAAGGCCGCCTCCACATTCTGGACCAGATGCAGATGGCCGTGCCGAATATCGCCCCGGATATCTCGAAGTACGCGCCGCGCATGATCATCATGAAGGTGCCGAACGACATGATCGGCGCCATCATCGGACCGGGCGGAAAGAACATCCGCGCCATCACCGAAGCGACCAAAACCCAGATCGACATCGAAGACGACGGCAGCGTGAAGATCTTCGCCGCCAACAGCGTCGATGCCGAAAAGGCGAAGTCGTTCATCGAAACCATCATCGAACCGGCGACCATCGGCAAGCTCTACTTCGGCAAGATCACCCGCATCGTCGACTTCGGCGCATTTGTGGAGATCGCCCCCGGTACGGAAGGGCTGGTGCACATTTCCCACATATCCGATAAGCGCATCAACCACGTTTCCGATGTGATGAAGGAAGGCGAGCAGATCTGGGTCAAGGTGATCGACGTTGATCAGCGCACCCGGAAGATACGCCTGAGCCACAAAGAAGCGGTGGCGGAACGCGGCGAACAGCCTAAAAAATAAGGCGCACGACAGGCTTACCGGCCCCGCCCTTCTCCGGGCGGGGCTTTTTTTTTGCGGTATCCGCCCCTCCCCTGTTGAAATGCCCGGCCTGTTGCCGTATGGTGGATACCGGATCAGGGGCAGATTCAATATGAACCGAACAGTCGCCGCACCGCCACCCATGGAGCCTTGAGATGCAGAGGGAAACATTCGAGATCCTCGTTGCCGATGCCGTGACGTCCCTGCCCCGGCGCGCGCTTGATGCCATGAAAAACGTGGATATCGTGATCGAACAAATGCCGCGCCATACGAGATCGCGCGAAGCAGGCATCAAACGGGGCGAGGTTCTGCTGGGGCTTTACGAAGGCATTCCACTGATCAACCGGGATTCGGGCTATTTCGGCGCCCTGCCGGATAAGATCACCATCTTTCAACAGCCCATCGAGGCTTTTGCCGATGGAGACCCCGAAAAGATGGCGGAGCTGGTGCGCGAGGTGGTGTGGCACGAGATCGGCCACCATTTCGGGCTGAACGACGCCGAGCTTCGGGCCCTTGAAAAAGAGCGGAAACGTAAAATGCGCGGAGACTGACCCCCCGCCCCCATGGCCTGTTCAGCCCGCCCCCTTTCCGCTTCGAGTTGAACTTTTCCTTTATCTCATTCGTCTCAATAATGGATGAATAAAGAACAGAACGGTATCAAGGGCCACGAACCGGCATCAATGACCTTCAATAACACCCATGACTTGGGATTTGAAGATGGCTTCACGCTCCGCCTGCTTGAGGATGGCGACGCCGAAGACCTGTTCCACCTGCTTAAAAGCAATTACGATTATCTTAAAAGATGGGTTCCATTTCCCGGTGCCCCCCTTGAATTATCCGATGCCCGGAAGTATATCAATGACGGAAGCAAACAACGCCTTACGTATGCCGGTGTGCCGTTTGGCATTTTTTTTCAATCAAAACTGATTGGATTCATCAGCTACCGTAAGCCCGATTGGGTTAACCGCATCATTGGTATCGGGTACTGGATCGACGCCTCCTACCAGGGCAAGGGGCTGGTTACCAAGGCCTGCGAAATTCTCACCGATTTCGCTTTCAAGGCACTGAAGATGAACCGGGTGGAGATCGCCTGTGCATGGGAAAACGAAAAGAGCCAGGCGGTCGCCAAAAGGCTGGGATTCTGCAAGGAAGGGATCATTCGTGAAGCGGAGTATGTGAACGGTCGTTACGTGAATCATGTGATTTACGGAATGTTGGCCATAGAGTGGGAAGCGCGTTCCGCAAGCCCGTCCCCCCCAAACCGTTGAGAGCCAATATGGAGACACTTAACCGATGGGGAACTCCATAATTACCGTCGTTCCAACGCCGGCGCCCGATTCTATTTCGACCGAGCCGTTGTGGCTTCTTATGATGCTCCGCACGATTGAAAGCCCCAATCCCGTTCCCTGCCTCTTGGTGGTAAAAAAGGGATCGAACACAAACTGGATGTTCTCCTCGCTGATGCCGTCGCCGTGATCGCGCACTTCTATCCGCGCCCGATTGTGGGCCGGGCCGGAGAGTGACGTTGTGATCTCCACCACGCCCCCTTTTTTAGACGCTTGCACCGCATTCAGGAAGACATTCAAAAGCGCCTGCTGGATCTTGACCTTGTCGATGGATACCATCGGCATTTCGGCTGCGAATTCCTTTAGGAGCGTAATTTCCATTTCCAGGCATTGCGGCTCCACCATCGCCAGGGTGTCCTCGATGGTTTTATGGAGATTCTGCCGGCCCACCTTCAGGGGCATCGGCTTCGCGTAGTCGATAAATTCCGTGACGATCTTCTCCAGATTGGCCACGCCCTCGTTGGCGATCTCAAAATGCGCCTGTTCATCGGGGCGCAACTTGAGCTTTTTGCCGAGGATGGCGAGGTTCATCTTGATCGAGGAAAGCGGATTGCGGATCTCGTGGGCGATGCCGGTGGCCAACCGCCCCAGCGACGCGAGCCGCTCTTCATGCTTGAGTTTTTCCTGCAGTTCATGCGTTTCAGACACTTCATGGATAATGCACATGACGCCGATGATCCTGTTCCGGTGGTCGTGCAGCGGCGCGGAGCTGACGACGACCCGGTGCAAGCCGGCCCGCTTGTCCTCGACGACCATTTCCAGCTTCCGTTTTATGCCGAATTCGGAAGGCTCGCTCATGCGGCTCCCCATCTGCTTCACCTTCAGTATTTCCAGCATGGGCATTCCCAGCAGTTCATCCTTGTCGTAACCCCATTCTATGATCTTGCCGTTGATGTAGGTAATGCGCCCGTCGACATCGGCCGCCAGGATGAGGTCGCTTGCATTATCCAGCAGGCGTTTGAAAAAATGCCGGTTCATTTCACCTCTGCGAAAAGCATATTCCCGATAAAACGGTTGATGAATGACGGATTATTTGCGAGGTTCATGTATGTCACCTGCGCGGGGATGGCCTTGGCTTCCTGCCTGGCATTACGCGATAGGAGCGCTATGCGCGCCCCGATCCCGGCGGAATTCCTGATAAAACGGATCTTGGCCCACGGGAAATCGGGTATCATCCCGATCATTTTGGCGTTTTCAATGTTGATCGACACGCCGAAGGTTCCGGACAGATAGATGTTCCGGATGTTTTCGGGGCGTATCCCCGCTTCCTGTATGAGAAGGTCCACGGCCGTGCGCACGGCCGATTTGGCTTTCTGTATCTCCTCGATATCCTTTGCCGAAACGGTAATCGGCTTGAAGATGGCGGTATTCTGCTTGGGGACGACGATATAGTGGCCGTTCTTGATGTTCGGGTTGTCCGCCTCGTTCACAAATCTGCCGCGGCCGTTGATCAGCCCGTGGCGGACGAATTCCGAGATAACGTCGATAACGGCGGAGCCGCATAATCCCAGCGGCACGGAATCGCCGATCGTTTTGAAAACGAATGTGCCGTTGCCGTTCAGTTTCATCGAGCTGATGATCCCGTTTCTCACCATGTGTCCGTGCGTCAGGCTGGGGCCCTCAAACGCCGGCCCCGCGGCGACGGACGTGCAAAACAGCTTTTCCTTGTTTCCCAACACCACTTCGCCGTTCGTGCCTATGTCCACAAATAGCGAAATATCGTCCTTCTTGTGCATGACGGTGGCCAGCACGCCAGCAACGGCGTCCGCCCCCACAAAGCCGCCGAAACTGGGCAATATCTCTACCCTGCATTTGGGATTGACCGCAAAACCGGAGGGTGGATGGAAATCCGCGGCGGTCATCGAGATCCACCCCGTCACGGTGGGAATAAAGGGGGACTGAGTGAGGAGTTCCGGATTCAGGCCCAGAAGCAGATGGATTATCACGGGATTGCCCACAATGGTCATATCGTAAATGTGGGTATTGGAAAGCGAGTGGCTTTGGTGGAACGTGGAAATAAGATAATTGATCCCCTCGATAAGGCTTCGCTGCATAGGGCCGATCAATGAGGTGTCGTTGATCACGCTGGTGCTTCTGGTGATAATGTCCTGCCCCCACCGGTTTTGGGTGTTCTCGGTGGAGCCGACACAGACCATTTTGCCATCGCGCAAGTCATGCACATAACCGGAAATGGTGGTGGTGCCGATATCGACCGCAAGGCCGTATATTTTGCCTGAAAAGGAAAAATCCAGGATTTCCTTCCGGTTCACGTCCACCACGGCGTATAAATTATTCCTTCCATCTTCCGCCAGGCCCGTAAACCGGCTCATGATATCGGGTTCGATCGCGTACCCGGGGAATCGCCGGCGCAGCCACTCTTCGCTTGAGGCGGTTCCGGCCGATGTCGCAAGGGATATTTCACCCAGCGGTTCCGCGGCGATAGACGGGGATAACCCGTAAGCGGAAAGCTCGCTTTCAATGGACGGCTTAATGAACCGCTCCGCGGCGGCTACTGAATTGGTAAGTATCCGGCTGAAATAGGGGATGTATATTTCCAGCTCTTCATCCACCCGGATATGGCACGCAAGACGCTCATCCGGCGTGCCGTTCCTGCTTTGGAGCTGGATGTATTCCGGCCCGGTTGGGGAATTTGCCGAACCCCGCTTCAGCTTAACTAGGCATTTTCCGCACGATCCGCTGCGGGTGCAATAGCTTGTCACCTGAACGCCTGATTCGTTTATGGCGTCAAGCAGCACCGAGCCCGGCTTCACATATATTTTTTTCTTGTGCGGGAAAATCGAGACTGGTTTCGCCCCTTCGAAATGCCTGTTAAGATTTTCGAAATAGCCTTTTTCATCCACCGCCGCGCGCAAGAGGGCTTTAATGTTTTCCGCCGCCGAATACAGGGGTATCTCGCAACCGCTTCCGAGAATAAAGCGTTCCCGCACGCGCGCGGCATTCAACAGCCTTCTCGCCTCGGTGTAAATGGTGTCCGGGTCCGATTCAAGGAAAAGCAGCGGCTTCACGTTTCCGTTTATCGCCGTGATGCCCGAATATTCCATCGCGGCTTCAATTGGCACCACGTAATCGACCGTGGTGATGTCCGCTCCGACATAGCTGATGATGGCCGTGTTGTTCTGCAATGGTCCCGCGACGGAATACCAGGTGAATATTTCGGGAAAATCCTGTTTAAGGCGCGCGAAGATGGAACGGACAGGCCCCTCCGTGAAGTTCCGGTATACCTTCGCGGGAAGAATCGAGGGAGAGGACGCGGGGTCCGACATGATCACGATATCGGCCCCTTCGGCGGCAAGGGCATGCATCCAGGTGGAACAAACCTCGCCGCAATAATCCATAACCTCGCGGAAACGGGTTGGTTCATCCACGATCATGTACAGCATTTTTTCGATATCCATGATGCGCGAGGCTATCGTCATGGGACCGCTCGCCCCCGCCACAACCGGAAGGCGTCCCGCGGCGTGCTTTTTCAGGATGCGCACCGCATTCAGCATTTCCGGCATCCGCCCCGAACTGCGGGGGTCGGGGATCGTTAGTTTCTTCAGGTCCGCCGGGTTTTTTAGCACCGGCTCCTGCACGTGGGGATAATTGCCTTCGGGAAAGGCAATGCCGCATCCGATCGCTTCCGGCTCAACGCATAGATCCGCGACGGCGAAAAGGGCATCGTACCCGATCATTTGCTGGGATTCGATCTGGCACTTGGCCAACACGGTGCCGGATTTAGCATAGTTCCGTGGAGACTCGCCGGTTAAGGTGGCCGTCACCCCGAACATCTCGGGTATGACCGGAGCGCGGTCGGTCTCCAGAAATTTTAAGAGCGAAAAAACACGTTCCTTGGGATTCATGGCTGCCCCGACTACATGTTGCTTATCAGATTACTTTACAAAGATAATCAAGTCCATCAAAAGCATCGTAGGCCAGATAATCCAGCCGCAATGTTTCCATGGTGCTTTGCTGCACGGCGGAGCCCCCGCCGATAACTTTCACATGCTCCAACCCCTGCGCAATTAACGCAGGTTTTATCAACTTGATCTTGGGAAGACACACGCTCATGAGGCTGGAAACCCCCACAAAATCGGCATTCTCCTTGCGCGCGGCGACAACGAAGTTCTCAACCGGAACGTCTTTTCCGAGATTGACGACCCTAAGGTTGTTAAACCTGCAGAGCGTCGCCACTACATGTTTGCCCAGATCGTGCACATCCCCCTGGATGGTGCCAATGATGATGGTCTTCCGCTGAGACGTTCCGGCGGTCCGCTCATGCTCTTCCGCCGCGGTATCCAACTGATGTTTTAATTTTATCGCAACGCATTCATCGACCACCTCGGTCATCGCACGGCAGGCCAGCAGCACGTCCAGAAGCTGGAAGTTTTCCACCGTGCACTTGTTGCGAAGGATGGCAACCCCCTTGGCGACGGCGTCCACCACCTGCTCCACCGTGTATGATTCGGCGAGAAGTTTTTCGGCGCACAACACCGCCTCCCTGTTTTCGCCATGTTGAACCAGAAGGGCAAGATCCGTCAACGGATCCATCGGCGCTCCCTTCCCTGTGGCATCAATCGTCCTGGCGATATTGATGGAGGGTTGCTATCTTGTATTTTTTTATTTTTCTGTCAAGACGCGGACGGGTGATCCCCAGTATCCGGCAGGTTTCACCCTTATGCCACTTTGTGTAGCTCAGCGTTTTAACGATCTGTTCCTTCTCAACCTCATTTAACGACACGGGGCGGAAACCGTCTTTTGATCCATTGGCGGCGGCCTCGATACCCGCCTCTGCCGCCAGTTCTTCGCCTCCGCCATCGTCCTTGTGGGCTTCCATAAAGTGTTTGAGAAACAGCCGGTCGCCGCGCGACATGATGACCGTGTGCGTTATGGCGTTCTCAAGCTGGCGGACGTTTCCGGGCCATTGCTGGTTCATAAGCCAATTGAGGGATTCGCGTGAAACGAACTTGATCACCCGATCCGTCTCCAGCGCTTTTTTCGCGATGAAATAGAGAACCAGGTGAGGGATATCCTCCACCCTTTCCCTAAGCGGCGGTATGTGAATGTTGATCACTTTAATGCGGTAATAGAGGTCGTCACGGAAGGTTCCTTCCCGGACCATCTGCTCGAGGTTTTTATTGGTGGCATACAGGATGCGGCAATTGGCCTTTATCTTTGTTTTTCCACCCACCTGTTCAAACTCGCGCTCCTGCAGCACGCGCAGTATCTTGGCCTGCAGTCCAAAGCTCATTTCGGATATTTCATCCAGAAAAATAGTGCCGTCACCCGCCAAGGCAAATTTGCCCTCTTTGGCGTTGATGGCGCCGGTAAAGGCCCCCTTAACGTGGCCGAACAGTTCCGACTCCAGCAGCGTATCCACTATCGCGGAACAGTTGATGGAGATAAAGGGGGAAGATGCATTTTTGCTGGAGAGATGGATGGCCTTAGCCACCAATTCCTTGCCGGTACCGCTTTCACCGGTTATCAGGACGGGGGATTTGCTCATCGAGACCATTCCCACCATCTTGAAGACCTCTTTCATGAGTTGGCCTTTACCCACGAAAACGGTATCGGTATTATCAAGCGAAGGAACGGGAACAAGCGATTCATCATTGGCCCTGAGGCTGGAAAAGAAATCCTCGGCTTTCGCCACGGCGTTGTCGAGTTCCTGAATGTCTATCGGCTTGTGGATGTATTCGCCGACGCCGCATTGCACCGCCTTGACCGTTGATTCCATATCCGGATATGCCGTGATGATGATGGTGTAGTAGTTCTTGCCGGTCTTGCCGAGTTCCTTGAGGATCTCCACGCCGTCGGTATCGGGCAACCGCAAATCAAGTATGACGATGGCCGAATCCAGCTGTTCAAGCTTTTCCAGCCCCTCCTTGGCATAATTGGCGGTAATAACCTGAATGCCTTGCGGCTCGAAATGAAGTTGAAGCGTTTTGCGGATGGCTTTGTCATCGTCGATAATGACAATCGGCTGGTGATGCACCCCCCCCGCCTTTTTTAATTCAACAATCTCTTCCACTAAGATCACCCTCTAATAAATCCGCAAAATCCGTTTACGAGGAATTCACGGATTAGCACCCGGAACCGGCAACAAGAAATCGTGCATACCGCGCGGGCGGCACCACGAAACTCATATCCTACTGAATAGTCTATTTATTACTTTAAAAATACCCACCAAAGGATGTAAAGCGTAACCACCATGTTCGCAAAAACCCCAAAATGGATCATCCAATCCAAAAAGGTAAAATTCTTAAACATCGCCCTCATTTCCATTTACGCAACTCCCATCAAATAGCGGCACATATAATGTTTTGTTAAATAGCAAATTCGAAAAGCATTATAACATAATAAATGCCACTCGTATTGCCGATTTTAAGCAACTTCCTATGGCATATTTAATTGAATTAATTGATGCTACCTGATACCAACCTGAATAAAAAAAGGGCGGTGAGTATCACTCACCGCCCTATATGCAATCGCTTTAGCGAGAACCGCTATTAGCTAATAAGGGTTATCCCTTATTTCGCGGCTCCGGTGCATTTGCATTTTTGGCGAAGCAAGGCAACGATGTCCTTGATTTCGGCATCGGTCAGGCTGTGCTTCCAGGAAGGCATCTGGGTGGATTTACCAACCGCAGAACCGCCTTCTTTAATGGCTAACGCAACGTTGGCATCGGAAAGCTCGCCCATCGCCTTGGGGTCAGTGTGGTTCCTCGGGGCAACCGCCAGAAACGGCGCATTGATCCCTTTACCGGTGCCGGCAGAACCGTGGCACTGCACGCAATACAGGTTGTAGTTGTCATTGGCGGTTTCAGCCGAGGCCGAAACGGTCATGCCACCCATCAGGATAATCGCCGCGGCGACCAACACAGCGGAGAACTTCGAAATCACTATCTTTTTCATCTATGTTCCCCTCCTTATTTCTGCGCAGCGATAAAGTTGACGATAAGCTGCACGGAAGCCTCATCGAGGTCGCGCTTGCCCATCCATATCTTCGGATCCCAGTACTCGGGATTCTGTACGAAAGAGTAAACCCAATCCGGGTTCAAGCGTTTGCCGATACCTTCCCAGGTCGGGCAGGAAACGCCGCCGTTCCCCTGTATCTGGTGGCAGCCGTTGCAGGCTTCGGTCTTGATGATAAGCATCTTTGCCTTGGCATTGGAAAATTCGCCTAGCTTGGCAACGCCGGTCTTCATCTTGGGGTCTTTAAGGGTCATAAGGTAATCGGCGGCGGCGGCGGCATCACCGGCGCTCAGCTTGGATTCACATTTCGGCGGAGTGACAACGGTATCGGTGTCACCCGTGGTCTTGATGTGATTGGCGTACACGGTGCCCGCGGGGCGGATAACGGTCGGGTTCTGGATGTACCCCACCAGCCAATCCTTGTTAAACTTGCTGCCGGCGTAGAACAGGTCGGGCGCCTTCCGCTCCCTAACCTCCTTGATGGTTTTCGCCGCAGGGCCGGTCAGCTTGTGGCAGCTACCACATTTCTTGACGATCGCCGCCCCGTCCGCCGCAAACGCGGACGGAACCGCGAGCAGCAATGCCAACGCAAATACTGTAATACCTCTTTTTATCATGTCCACTATCCTTTCTGGTTAAATTAACCCGTTACTTTCTTTTTTTACCAAGCATGTTGGCAACTACCAGCTGACCACCAGCCAGAAGGATCAGCACCAGCAACGGCACCAAGTACACTTCTTTACCGGTAGGCGGCTGCAGCAACAACCAGTTCCAAACGGTCAGGGTGTGCTTGGAACCCGCTTCGCCGTTGGAGCCATCCCAGTTCGCAAACGCGATGGGTATGAAGCGCCCAACTTCAAACTGGGTATCCTTGTCTTTGTTGGCGGTGACCATCTTCCGTTTCATCATGACTTTCCAGGTACCGTCCTTGTAGGAACCGGTCGCGGAGAAGCCAGCGGCGGCGGGATCGGTCTGGGTGCGTTTGTGCGTACCCGTATAATCCATCATCGTGCCGGAAGCCGGGGTGGTGGTCGTACCGGAGTTCCAAACCATCATGGAAACCGCATGCCCTGCATCGCCATGGCCGAAGTACGGCTTTTCCGAGCCGGTCGACATCACGATCGGGGTCTGAACCGCGATCTGGTCGGGCGTAAGGGTATCCCACGCGATGGTTTCAGCAGTCGGGTCGCCGGGAATGCTCTTGGTGCGGTCATCCCACTCGATCATGAAAGCAATGTCCTGCTCGTTGTAGAGAGCCTTGACCTTGACCAAGTCGTTCGTCGGGGTAAAGAAGCGGTCGTTTTGGATGATCTGCGGAGCCAGGTAGAACGCGGTGCTCGGCGCTTCGTTCCATGCCGCGTCATTTTCGTCCTTCGGCAAAGCATCGCGCCTGAGGCCCTTGATGACGTTTTGCCCGTCTTTCACCTGGCTGGTCGGCTCGGCGAGAGACATTACATAGTTAACAACGTTCCACCGGTCCTCAACCGACAGCTTGCCGCTCGAGGTGGCATCTGCCGCGAAGGACGGCATCGGCGTGTTCGGAATGCCGTTGGAGACGCGGGCAAAGATGTCTTCGGCCGTATACCCGCCGCGGAAGGACCACGGCTTGGTGAAGTTTCTCGGCCACACCCGGGCGCCGCTATCCTCTTTCAGCTTTTTGGTAAGGTCGCCCTTGCCAAGCTGTCCGTGACATTCGTAGCACTTTGCGGTCTGGAAAGCCTGCTTCCCCTTCTCGATGCTTTCCGGCGAGCTCTTTATCTTCTTGCTCACATCAATCTGGGGCGGATTCGGGGTTTTGCCGAACATATCGGTAAGGGATTTGATGTAAGCAACAACATCCCACCGGTCCTGCTCGGACAGAATATCATCCCACTTCGGCATACCAGTGCCCACCATACCGGTGGTGATCTCCCTAAAGAGGTCTTCGTCTCTCGGGATCTGAACCTTCGGATCGCTTGTTTTGTACTTATACACGCCAAGCGAGAAATCGCGCGGCGGCGGGATCAGGAATTTGGCGGCGGGGCCGTCGGCCTCGCCTTTTTTCCCGTGACACCACCAGCAACGTTTCTGGTAGATCGCTTCTCCCTTTTTCACGTCGCCGGCAGCGGCGTGAGCCACTGGCACGGCGAAAAGAGTGACTATGGCGAAAAGGAGAACCCCAACCGCCAAGCCAGTTTTTCTTATGCTTGTAAATAAAGACATGGTAGTCATTTCTCCCCTATTTCTTCTCTGCGACAACGTCGGTTACGCGCGGCTGTACTCCGCTCTGGTCGTAGATGAACAATATAGCCTTCCACACTTCCTCCTCGGAAAGCATGGTGTTCCAAACCGGCATGGCGGACGCCCACGGCGTACCTTCGGAAGGAAGGCCGGGTCCACCCGAACCCACGCGCCAGAACACGAAGGATTCCGTCAACATGGCGATGGTGCCCACGTCGACGAAGTTCGCGGGCATCGGATTGAACGCTTGCGCGAAATGCCCCTTACCATCCTGCTTGTCACCATGGCAGTAGAAGCAGTTCTGGTAATAAATGACCCCGCCCTCTTCCGTAAACTTGGCGAGTTGCGCCTTGTCCGGTGCACGGAAGGGGTTCTTCAGCGTCTGGAGTGGATACGATTTGTTCCACATGGTCACCGAGGAAGGCGGCGCAGGGTGAACCGACCGCAACTCGACCGGGGCGTCGAAGGTCGGTTTGACGTATTGGTAGGCGATCCAGCAGCCAAGGAGGCTGACCGCGGTAACGGCGCAAAGGCGAAGTTTCGCCTTGGCCGGATTGCTGTACAGATCCACTACCGGAGTGATAAGCGCGTTGTACCCTTCTTCGTCAAACGTGCAGGCGACAAAAGCGCCCGCGATAATGAAGGTAAGGTACATTTTCATAACTGCGGTCGGCACCACCGGCCACGTGCCGGGGTGGTGCAACGAACCCAAGAACGGAACACCTATCTTGATAAGGAGATAGGCTATCAGAACACCAATTATCGGTTTTAAAAATTGCATCTTTCTACCCTCGTCTCCCTATTTCTTCCCAAGCAATGCGTTGACAATCAGGTTCATCTCGGACATGGTGATCTTCTGGGCAAAATCACTGGGCATAATGTCCGGTTCAAATCCCTTAACCACGTACGCATTAGGAGTCGAGATCGACTCGATGATGTAGGCCTGGCCAGTCATGCCTTTCTTCCTGGAATCGGCCTCCTTGGCCAACTTGGTAAGATTGGGCCCCATGTCCCCGCCTTCAGCAACGCCGGGAACTACGTGGCAGGTCACACAACCGTACTTGTTGAATGCCTCGACGGCGGTGGCCGCCGGTTTGGGGGGCGCGGCTTCGGCGCTGGCAGCCGCGGGGGCGGCTTCGCCGGTCGGAAGCGGAACCGTTACATCCTGTCCGGCCATATGTTCAAAGAAGGCTATCAAGGAATTGATCTCAACCTCGGAAAGGCCGATGGCTCCCTTGTTGGTCGCCGGCATCGGGCTCACAGTATCGTTCGTGCCCGGCTTGCCGTACCCCGCAACAACGTATGCTGACGGATCCTCTTCCGATTCGCGGATGTATTCTTCAACGGTTTTGGCCTTGCCTTTATAGAGCGGATCCTTTATCCGTTCCATTGCGCGGCCGGCAACGCCTGTGCCCTCATCAAGGATCGGAGCGCGGCCCCCAACCTTGCTGTGACAAAGTGTGCAAGTTCCCTTGCCGTTGAATATCTTTTCACCCATTGCAATAAACTGATCCTTGGTCATCGCGCCCGTGATCTTTTCCTCGTGGGGCGGCGGTTCCGGAATGACCAACGGTATCCCAAATTTCGCATATCCGGCAAATGCCAGGATAATCAACAAACCGAAACCGAGGATTCTCCCCAGTTCTGAACTACCTTTATTTCCTTCCATTTTTTCCTCTCAATGCTCCCCTGAATTCCCTTTTTTGGCGGCCAACATCGGCATCCAAAACATGAAAAGAACCAAGGCAATAAATACACAGACTATCACCGAAATGTAGGCCGCAGCATACGGCAACGTTGGCGTGAACGCATCGGGCGAGTTGTCCCTGAACACCGTGTACACGTGCCAGTGCTGGCGAATGGCCGACCGGACGTATCCCATAAGGCCCATCAGCCAGGTAAAGCCGATGGTCAACGTGAAGAGGGCATACTGAGACCGAACCGGCATGTTACCCCAGTTGGTTTCACCCAACTCTTCTTTCTTGTTGAAGATCTTGCCATCAAGAATGGAGGAGATCACGATAACAAGGAAGGTGGTGGTCACCTGCGGAACGGAAAGACCGATACGGATGCTGGCCGGCAAATAATAACCCCACATCCCAAGGCACAGGATATTTGTCAAGCCGGCGATATAAAGGCCGATCTGGACGGAGGTACCGCTTTTGGCCCAGAAATTCTCGCCTGTCGCCCGGATGTTGCTCCGGCGGTATATCTGGAAGCTGAGGAACGTCAAAACGATAAGGAAGTTAACGGCGGTATTCTTCGCCGCCATAACGCCAAGGTTGCCGAGCAACGGATGGTGCGAATCCCCAATCTGAGCCAGTTCGGTGGAATTCATGACCATCGTGTGCGGGGTCAGCCACGCCAAGAACGCCCCGACGATGACAATGGCGATCGGCTTGATCATGAATTTATACCGATGCGCGCCGGTAGAGCGCGCAAGGCAGCACCAGAGGTAGTAGTTGGCGGAAATGAATATAACGCCGATAAGCACCGCCTGAAGGATGAACAACCACGCAAAGGCGCCGCCCATAAGGGTAATGCCCATCTGCTGCGAGTAGTCGTAAATTTCCTTGGTGAGCCAGTAACCGGCGAAAGGAAGCGGGAGCAGGCCGATGATCGCGATGAAGAACGAGGTGTACCCCATCCAGTCATAGTGGGCCTTTTCCTGCGCCGTCTTTGCGGTGAGGAACTTGTATGCCGCATAGGCCGCAGTCAACGAACCGCCGTAAGCGATGTTGGCGACGAACCGGTGGATGTTGACCGGGTTCCAGAGGTGGCCGTGCATAGCGGCCCAAACATCCCCTTGGAATACCCCGCTGTCATCCAGCCCTGAAGGGGCCATCATGAAAGAAGCCCATGAATTGGAAACCATCATCAGGAACACGCCGGCCAGGTTCAGCCCCAACCCCAACCCGAGGTGGAGTTTCTTGGCGCTGCCTTGCGACATTCTGTCCCACCCGTAATAATAGGTGTACAGGAAGAAGCTTTCCGCGAAGAACGCGAGAGCGTAGAAGATCATTACTTTGCCGAAAATGCCAGTCATGTAGCCCATGAACTGGGGATAGAAGACGACCAAAGCGATGGAGAGAAGACCGCCGAAGCTGGCGGCAAACGAAAATCCGGTCATGGCCACTTTCATGAACTCGTGAGCCATGTGGTCATACCGCTCGTCCCTGGTTATAACCCCGGCGAACTCGATGAGCCACACGAAGATCGGAACGGCCAGAACGAACGCGCCAAAGAACAGATGCAACTGGGCGATGAACCAAACGGTGAGACGGCCGTTGAAGCCTTTCACAACCGGATAGTCTTTGGCTTCCAGTTTCGGGGGCGGTTGCGGCGCCCACACTTCGGGACCCTTTTTCTCGTCCTTCTTTACATCAGCCTTTGCATCAGCGGCCGGAGCGGCAGCCGCGGCAGGAGCGGCGGGTGCGGCAGCCGGAGCTTCTTCAGCCCAGACCTTCTGAACCGTCACCGCTTTAGCGGCGGCCTTCAGAACCGGCTGGCTGATTTCCAGGGAATTGAACGAGATCGCCGCCGGGATCACAAGAAGCGAGGCTAATGCCACGCCAAACCTGTAAGCCGAGGGGCTTCGTTGCGACAACATTTTCTTGAGATGTGAAAACATAAACCTAACCTTCATTTTGTCCCCTAAGCCGTTAATATTCTAATTTCCCCTTTTAGGATTTTGGAAAAAGTGACAAGCCCTGATAAGCCTGCAGGAAGAAATCCACTGCGAAAAAAACAACCGCGAAAACCGCAAAGGCAGCAACAAACGTAAAAATCTTTTGGCTCAAACCATCCCCCTTTTTTACAAGTTAGTACCAATCCATGTTGTTAAAAGCGCCTTCTCTAACCAACAAGAAAGCACCATTAAGACAAAACTAAACTTATTTTCCGATGCCGATAGACCGGATAGAACCGAAAGCAGCCTCCCACATTCCCAAACCGTCTTCAGTATTCAAATCTGACATCCCCCCCGGGAATGCCCCAATCTGTTTATGCAACACCAGCCCCGTATACCGCAAGCATCATACATTTTGGATACAAGAGCCATGCCGCAATTTGAGCAATATTAGCATAAGTCGGCAAAAAGCCAAGAATTATTTTCATCCCATTTAATTTTTTTAGTTAATGGCCTTTTTTTACCTAAAACGGGTTATTTATTTAATGAGGAGCATCATATGAAGTTATTCGAAGATGCCTTCAAACCCCGCTTGCCTGTACACCACGTTAACATCGGGTGTAACGGGATGTTGAATCCCCCTCCTTAAGATGCCGGAAACCCGACGATTTTGCTT
>JAKAGL010000243.1 GCA_021815535.1 bacterium | reverse complement strand
AACGAGGTGAACAGAAACAGGGTGCGTCCCTTCACCAGCGTGATGAGCTTGACCGCCTCTTCGGTCAGCGCGTCGGCGAACTGCGGCGCGGCGGGATCGGGCAGGCGGGGAAGGTACAGCTGCACCTGCGTTGCGAAATCGAACGGGCTGGGGAGCGCCATTGTTTCGGCATCTTCGAGGCCGAGGCTTTTTTGGAAGTAGGAAAAATCCCCCGCCGCGGCCAGCGTGGCGGAGGTAAAGATGGTGGTGCAGCCGGCGTAGAGATTCTGGCGCAGCAGGGGGGCCACGTCGATGCTCGATGCGTTGAGGTACACCCCGGTGCCGCGCGTTTCGCCCCAGAAGATGTGCTCGCCGCTTTCGGCCTTGAGTATCGCCCGCAGATCCGCCGCGATGTTGAAGTAGCGGTGCGCCACCGCGCGGGTGGAATCGGGGAGCGGATCGAACTTGCCGATCTTATCTTCCAGATAATCCAGCGAGCCCAGCAGCGCCTCCGCCGCCTCCGCGTCGGGCGGCGTCTCTTTCAGGCTGAACCGCCGCTCCTCCTTTTCCTGCCGCCGGAAGCGGGAGAAAAAGTTTTTCGTGCGGGTGTCGAGATTGTCGAGGTCGCGTATCAGCTCGGGCCGGTTGGGGGGCTTGGCTTCGTCCAGTTCGCGCAGGGTGTCGCGCACCAGCTCTTCCAGCCGGTGGTTGCTGACGGCGAATCCGAAGTACTGGGCGGCGATCTCTTCCACCTCGTGCGCTTCGTCAAAGACAACCGCCTGATAATCGGGGAGCACGTTGCCCACCCCTTTTCCACGCAGCGACAGGTCGGCGAAAAAAAGGTGGTGGTTCACCACCACCAGTTGGGCGTTCTCGGCCTCTTTGCGCAACGCGCCGATGAAGCAGTCGGTGCCGCGGGGGCATTTTTGGCCGATGCAGAAATCGGCGTTGCCGCAGACCTGCGCCCAGAGCGGGTGGTCTTCGGGCACCGCGGCCAGCTCCGCTTTGTCGCCGGTTTTGGTGACCTGCGTCCACTCCAATATGTCATTGAGCTTTTTCGCGTCCCCCTTGCGTTCCAGCAACGGCAGTTGGGCGAATTTCTTCAGGCGGAGCGGGCAGAGGTAGTTGCTGCGCCCTTTCATCATCACGGCGGTAAAATCGCGCCCGATGTATTTGCGGAGGAAGGGGATGTCTTTGAAGAAGATCTGTTCCTGCAGGTTTTTTGCGCCGGTGCTTATCACCACCTGCAGGCCGGAGAGGATGGCCGGAACCAGATAGGCGAGCGTTTTGCCGGTGCCGGTGCCGGCCTCCACCACCAGCTGGCCGCCGTGCCCGAGGGTTTTCGCCACCACGCGCGCCATGGCGAGCTGTTCGGGGCGGTGCTCGTAATCCGCCAGATGCCGCGCCAGCAATCCCCCGTCCGGGGAAAATACCTCGTCGATGGCGGGCACCGGTTTCCCGCGCGTCCCGTTAGATGGTGCGGCCGACCGCCAGCGCGATCGGGCGGAGCTCTTCCATCAACCGGGTGAACTTTTTCGGCTTCAGCGATTGCGCGCCGTCGGAGTAGGCCGCCTCGGGGCGGTTGTGCACCTCGATCATCAGGCCGTCGGCGCCGCAGGCGACGGAGGCCTTGGACATGGAGGCGACATACTGCCAGTACCCGGTGCCGTGCGACGGGTCGATGATGACCGGCAGGTGGGTAAGCTCTTTCAGCACCGGCACCGCCGAAAGGTCCAGCGTGTTGCGGGTGGCGGTTTCAAAGGTGCGGATGCCGCGCTCGCACATGATCACGTTGCGGTTGCCTTCGGAGAGGATGTACTCGGCGCTCATCAGCCACTCCTGGATGGTGTTGGCGAGGCCGCGTTTGAGCAATACGGGCTTGCGGGTCTGCCCGATCAGCTTGAGCAGCGAGAAGTTCTGCATGTTGCGCGCGCCGATCTGCAGGATATCGGAGTATTTATAGATAATATCCAGGTCGCGCGGGTTCATCACCTCGGTGACGATGGGAAGCCCGGTCGCATCCTTGGCCTTTTGCAGGAGCTTCAGCCCTTCCTCTTCCATGCCCTGGAATGAGTAGGGGGAGGTGCGGGGTTTGAAGGCTCCGCCGCGGAGTATCTGCGCGCCTGCGGCCTTGACGTCCTTGGCGATGCCGATGATCTGTTCTTCGCCTTCCACCGAGCAGGGGCCGGCCATCACCACCATGTGCTTGCCGCCGATCTTGACTCCCTTCACATCGATAATGGAGTCCTCTTTTTTCACTTCGCGGGAGCAGAGTTTGAACGGCTTCAGGATCGGCACCACGCTTTCAACGTAGGCGAGCGATTCCATCGATTCAAGGCGTGATTTGTCGCGGCCGTCGCCGACGGCGGCTATGACGGTTCTCATCTCCCCCGCCAGCATGTGGGGGGTGTAACCGGTTTCGCGGATCAACCGCTCGACTTCCTCTACGGCCTCTGGCGGCGCGCCTGCTTTCATCACGATAATCATTTGTGTCAGCTCCCTTTATTAATGCGGTCAACAATATATGATATGGGCATTTCGGTCAAATCCCAAAACAAATCGATTTCCTTCGGGAAACGGGGAA
The DNA here is from genome assembly GCA_021815535.1 of bacterium. Lineage (GTDB taxonomy): Bacteria > Nitrospinota_A > UBA7883 > JACRGQ01 > JACRGQ01 > JACRGQ01. The sequence continues at coordinate 1,227 of JAKAGL010000243.1, read as the reverse complement.
TTGCGTCGATTCAGGGACCGGCCGGCCGGCGGCGGCGCACAGGTCTCTCAGCCCCGCGCTTCAAGTCCCATTTCAGTTCCCCATTGTTTCCCCATCCATGACCGTAGGGTATAATGGCCCCGTTGCGCAGGGTATTGTCAAAGAGATTACGCCTCATCAAATTACAGGGAGATGCCAATGGCCAAAATAACGCTCAAAGGAAATCCGATAAACACCGCCGGGAACCTTCCCGCCGTCGGTTCTTCCGTGCCGGCCTTCAAGCTGGTGAAGACCGACCTTTCCGAAGTCACGCTTGCCAGCTACGCCGGGAAAAAGAAGGTGCTCAATATTTTCCCCAGTCTCGATACGCCGGTCTGCGCCACCTCGGTGCGCCATTTCAACCAGGATGCCGCCAAAACGCCGAACACGGTGGTGCTGAATATTTCCGCCGACCTTCCGTTCGCGCACAAGCGGTTCTGCGCCGCCGAGGGGATCAACAACGTCGAGAACCTTTCCACCTTCCGCGGTAGTTTCGCCGACGACTACAAGGTGAAGATCGTCGACGGGGCGTTGGCGGGGCTTTGCTCGCGCGCGGTGATCGTGCTGGACGAGCACGACAAGGTCAAGTACACCGAGCAGGTGCCGGAGATCGCACAGGAACCGAACTACGAGGCGGCGCTGAAGGCGCTGTAAGTATCGGGTGAAGCCGCGGCCGGGGAGGGCGCGGCTTCCGGTTTTCCGGGTCAGGCGGGGGCGCTGTTGGCGCGGCTGTGCAGTACCGATTTCCAAAAGAAGAGGCCGATGATGCCGAATGTGCAGAGCGGCGATGCCCAGTGCGGTATGTGCACGCCGAACGCATCGGCCAGCATGATAAGCCCGAGCACCAGGATGGAGTACATCGCGCCGTTCTTCAGGTAGGCGTACTGCTTGATCCTGTCGGCCCCGCGGATCGTCAGCTCACGCACCACGAATGCCCCCAACCCGTTGCCGACGATGATGAGCGGCACCGACAGGGTGAAGGCAAAGGCCCCCAGTACGCCGTCGATGCTGAAGGTGGCGTCTATCACTTCAAGGTAGAACAGCTTGCTGATGTCCGACAGGTTGCCGGCGATCATCTTTTTCTCGCTTTCCTCGGCGTGCTGCTTGAATCCGTGGGTGATGAAAAAAGCGCTGGAGCCGATGACCGTGCCAAGCGCCATATAGGGGTTCACCTTCACCCCTATCCAAACAATGATCACCAGCAGCACC
>JAKAGL010000242.1 GCA_021815535.1 bacterium | reverse complement strand
GCCGAAATTCCCGTCGGACGCGATAGTGGTGACTGCCGTGTTAACATCAACCGCACCGGCTGCCAGCGTGAAGTCAGTGTTCTCTTCGCCCAGGGAAACGGTTCCCAACGTAGCGGCCAGTTTCGTTTCCAGCACTTTCACTGTCGCGGTGCTGGCCGGATTGACGTCGATGGTGGCATTGGACGATCCGACAGAGCTGATGGCTTTCAGAACCACCGAACCGCTGCTTACCTTGATGACGTAGGTAGTGCTTCCCGGAAGGTTAAGCGTGTAATCACCGGTGGCGGCATCGGTGGTGGTGGTGCCAGCCACGTCGCCGCTTTCGTTGATAGCTTTCACCGTCGCGCTGGTAAGGGGACTGGTAGAAGTCGCCTTGGCTGTCTTTGTTGTGGCGGGTTTGAGGGCGATCGAGATCTTGTCGACATTGCCGATTACGGAAACCAGCGGAACGCTGGCTGGGGGGGTGATGCCAGAGGTTGACGAATTGCTGCCCCCGCCGCCTCCGCCGCCGCAAACCGTGATAAAAAGCCCAAGCAGTAATGAGATCAAAGCGTATCCCAATGCCCTTTTCATGACAGGTCTCCTTAGCCCTTTGCCTTTCCTGAGATGTCTAAAACGCATTTTTTCCTTCACCAGTTTAAACCCACTTCGTGGAAAATAAAACGGGTTACCGTAACCCACGGTTTTTGTACGGTATTGCGGACGGCGTAAAATCCGGCGATCTTTAACGGGCCGGATGCCGGAAGCAATTGGCCGGGCAATAAAAAAATGAGGGATTGGGTCAGATTTTGGGGGAGTGGCCGAACAGTTTCTCGTACTCGGTGAGCGCGAAGGAATCGGTCATGCCGGCGATGTAATCGCAGACGATCCGTTTTTCGTTTCCGGTTTTTTTCTCTTCGTCGAAATGGGCGCGCACTCCGGGCGGGAACAGTTCCGGCTGGTCCAGAAAAATGTCGAACAATCCGGTGATGATCTTCCGCGCATGCGATTCCATCCGTTTCACGCGGTAGTGATCGTACATGTTCTTTTGCAGAAACTGTTTCAGCCCTTTGTGCTTTTCGCGCATAACGGGGCTGAACCCGGCAATTTTTTGCGGGAATACGCGAATTTCATCATTTGTTTTCACTCCCGCCGCTTCGATGTTTTTTTGTGTTTGATTGATGAGGTCGGTGGCCTGCTCGTTGATGATGTAGCGCACCACCTGATACCGGAGCAGCTTTTCGCGGATGTCGGGATATTTCGCCTTCGTCCATGCCACCCCTTCGTTCCAGAGTTCGCAATCGTGCAACATATCCGGCGTGATGGCGCCGTTTACGATGCCGTCGTCGAGATCGTGCGTGGTATAGGTGATCGGGTCGCAAAGGTCGACCACCTGCCCCTCAAGCGAGCAGTGGGGATGTCCGTCGAATTCGGCCTTCGCCGGTTCGATCATGCGGTGTCCCTTTTTGGCGATGGCTTCGCGCAGCTCGTAGGTGAGGTTCAGCCCCTTGAAATCGGGGTAACGGTTTTCGATGCTGCAGACGATGCGTAACGCCTGCGTGTTGTGTTCAAAGCCGCCGCCGTCTTTCATCAACTCGTGCAGAATGTCCTGCCCTTTGTGGCCGAAGGGGGCATGACCGATGTCGTGCACCAGCGCGATCGCCTCGGTGAGGTCCTCATTCAGTCCCAGCGCGCGTGAGACTGAGCGGGCGATCTGAGCCACCTCCAGCGTGTGGGTGAGCCGTTTGCGGAATTGATCCCCCTCTTGGTAAAGGTGAGTGTATACCTGCGTTTTGCTCTCCAGGCGGCGGAAGGCCGAGGAGTGGATAATGCGGTCGCGGTCGCGTTGGAAGGGGGAACGGTACGGATGTTCCGGTTCGGGCCAAGCTCGCCCGCGGCTTTTGGCGCTGTGGGCGGCGTAGGAGGCCAGCCGCTGCTCGTATTCAGCGAACGAATGCAAGTTCAGAAGGTTCCTTCTTTGAGCATGTACTTCTCAACCGGCTTGCCGGTGTTGACGTGGCTGTCAAAGATTTCTTCAGCGGCCTGCGGGGTGACGTTGCCGTACCAAACGTTGTCCGGGTATACCACCATGATTGGGCCGGAGCCGCAGGGGCCGAGGCAGCTGCGGACGGCGGAAAGCATCACAGTATCGAATTTTTGCGAAGCCTGAAGTTTTTGCCCCATCGCCTGCAGGGCCCCCATCGCGTTTTTTGCGCTACAGCTGCCGCGCGGGTGGCCGGCGGGGCGTTCGTTGATGCAGATGAAGAAATGCGTTTTGGGCTTCGGCATGGAACGGTCTCCTGTTAGGGTGTTTTATAGTTTACGTGCGCACAGTATATAGCCGGTGCGGAATATGGACAATACCTGCCAGCACCCATTTGACGAGACAGAACGTCAACGGCGCGGGGTTATTCAAATTCCGGCAGGGAGATGCCAATGGCGTCTTCGGCGGCGCGCAGCGTTGCTTCGGCCACTTTGCGCGCTTTGGCGGTGCCATCGTGCAGCACCTCTATCACCTTTTTCGGCTGGGCCGCCCAGACGGGGCGTTCCGCATCGAACCCGGCCATGCGGGCAGCGAGGTTCTTAACCAAAATCTTTTTGCAATCGACGCAACCGATGGCGGCGGAGCGGCAATCTTTATCCAGTTGCTGACAGGTGGCGGCATCGGTGAAAACCTTGTGAAACGAGTGTACATGGCAGACATCCGGGTTGCCGGGGTCGTTGCGCCGGACGCGGGCCGGGTCGGTGACCATCTGCCGCAATATCTTATATTCACGCTCCTGCGGTGTGTCGGATAAAAAAATGGCGTTGCCGTAGCTCTTGCTCATCTTGCGGCCGTCAAGGCCGGGAAGCTTTTTCACTTCACCCAACTTGCCTTCCGGCAAGACGAAGACCTCTTTTTTATAAATCTGGTGGAAGTGTCGGACGATCTCGCGCGTTAGCTCCAGATGCGGCAGCTGGTCTATCCCCACCGGCACGAGATGTGCATTATAGAGCACAATATCGGCCGCTTGCAGCACCGGGTAGCCCAAAAAGCCGTAGGTATGCAGGTCGCGACTGGCGACGTTCTCCATTTTTTCCTTATAGCTCGGTACCCGTTCCAACCACGGTATCGGCGTGATCATGGAAAAGAGGAGATGCAGCACCGCATGTTGAGGAATGAGCGACTGGATGAACAGGGTGCAGGTATCGGGTTTAAGCCCCGCCGCCAGCCAGTTGATGCCCATATCGATGACGTTCTCTTTGAGGTTGGAGGTATCCTCATAGTTGGTGGAAAGGGCGTGCCAGTCCGCCACGAAGTAGAAGCAGTCGTAATCCTTCTGCATTTCCACCCAGTTCTCGAGCGCCCCCAGGTAGTTGCCGAGGTGAAGCTTGCCGGAGCTTTGCATGCCGCTTAAAACGCGTTTTTTGCTCATACCAGCAGATTGATGATTGTTTCGATTATCGGCCAGATCACATGCCGGATGATCCCCAGCGGATCGAACAGGACGATGGCCATCAACAGGATGATGCCAACCGGCTCGATCCGCGAGTAGGCCGCCGCTGCTTTATTCGGCAGCAGGCCGACCATGATCCGCCCGCCATCGGTGGGAGGGATCGGAATCAGGTTGAAAACCGCCAATATTACGTTCAGCCAGACTGAATAATAGAGCATGCCGATGATGGGGAACATGATTGGCGATGCATCCAGAGGAATGAGTTTCTGGTTCATAAAGGCAATGTAGGTATAGGTTTGCGGATACCCAATGCCGATCATCCAAATAATGAAGGCTGAGAGGAGAGCCAGCAGAATATTGGTTCCCGGCCCGGCGGCGGCCACCCA
>JAKAGL010000241.1 GCA_021815535.1 bacterium | reverse complement strand
TTTAAAAAGGGGAATACTAAATGGCTAAACAAATGACCAAGTCCGCAATCGCCGATCACGTCGCAAAAGCCCACGGGCTCACCAAGAAAGCCGCCGTTGCGGTTCTTGAAACCGTCGTGCAGCTTGCTTACAAGGAAGCCAAAAACGGATTCACCATTCCGGGCCTCGGCAAGCTCGTTCTCGTGAATCGCAAAGCCCGCATGGGCCGCAACCCCCAGACCGGCGAATCGATCAAAATCCCGGCCAAGAAAGTTCTGAAGTTCCGCGTAGCCAAAGCAGCCAAGGACTCCGTGTTGGGTGCGAAAAAGAAATAACTCTCACTTACGGAATCAACCGCTGGCCTCCCGGTTATACGGAGGCCTTTTTTATTTTCCTTACATAAGGCGAATACCATGATTAAGATTGTTTCCGCCGGACAGATGAGGGAAATCGACCGTGCCGCCATTGAAGAGTACGGCGTACCTGAGTTGATCCTGATGGAGAATGCCGGCATTCAGGCAATGCTGCGTCTTGAACAGATTGCCAGCCCGCGCGCCCGGCGCATCGGCATATTCTGCGGCAAGGGTAACAACGGCGGCGACGGTTTTGTGCTTGCCCGCCAACTTCATGTCCGAGGCTATGATCCGGCGGTCTACCTGCTTTCCGCGCGGGGAAGCCTGAAAGGGAGCGCCCAAATAAACATGGAAGCCTACGCCGCCATGGGGGGGCGCATTCTGGAATGCCTCAACGAAACCGATCTTCTTAAACACGAATCCGCTATCCGTCATGCCGATGTCCTGGTGGACGCAATTCTCGGCACCGGATTCAGCGGAGAAACCAAAGGAATATATAAAACGGCGATAGAAGCCATCAATGGATGGAAACGATATTGTCTGGCGCTCGATATTCCCTCCGGCCTCGATGCGGACAGGGGAGCCAGCCAGCCGCATTATGTGCATGCTGACGCTACCATAACCTTCGGCCTGCCAAAAGTGGGAATGATGTCATACCCATCAGCGGCGGCGGTCGGCGCGCTGCATATTGCCAATATCAATTTCCCCCAAAAGCTTTTGAACGATTCCCCCTTTGAAGCGTGGCTGCCGGATGATGACTGGGCGTGCGCCACGCTTCCGCCCCGCCCCGAGCATGCACACAAGGGAACCTACGGCCACGCCTTTATTGTCGGCGGCAATGAAGGCATGGAAGGGGCCGCCACGCTTGCTGCACTGGCGGCGCTGAAAATAGGGGCAGGACTTTCCACCGCTGCCGCGCGGTTGCCATTCAGCCGCCAGCTTGAACTGGGAGCGCTGGAAGTGATGAGCCTGCCGCTCGCCGAGCGGCTTGACGATGCGGTCAATGCGGAGGCAATTCTCGCTTTCGCTAAAGATAAATCGGTTCTGCTGCTCGGCCCCGGCATGGGGCGGGGAGCGGGCTTGGAAGCATTGGCGGCGCAGGTGGTTGGCGGATGTATCACTCCGCTGATCATTGACGCCGATGGGCTGAATAATATCGCACCGAAAAAAGAACTGCTGAAAAAACGTATTGCCCCCACCATCATAACCCCCCATCCAGGCGAGATGGCGCGGCTTACCGGCAGGACTGCCGAAGCGGTCAACGCCGACCGGTTGAACTGCGCAAAAAGTTTCGCCAGAGAGTTCAACTGCATCACTGTTTTGAAAGGGGCGCGTACCGTTATCGCCGCCCCGGATGGCACCGCCTTTATCAACCCGACCGGCAACCAGAATCTTGCCAGCGGCGGTACCGGCGACATACTGGGCGGTATGATCGCCGGTTTAATAGCCCAGGGACTCACACCGCTGAATGCCGCCGCATTGGGAGTGTATTTGCACGGACTGGCCGCCGACAAATACACTGCCGAAAACGATCCCTACTCGCTAACCGCCTCCTCGTTGCTGGCGGCTCTCCCCACCGCCATCGGCCGGGTCGTCCGGCCCCCGTTGCCCAGCGATATTGACAGCGCAAGACCCTAAGCGGTAGTATCCGTCAATGTATCATTCGAAAGTAACCGCAACTATTTCCTGTGAGGCTCTTGGCGCGTCCAAATCACCATGGGCCAAAAAGGGATTGGCCGCGGTCGCGTTCTTTCAATAGTCCACGCAGTGCCGCGGCCACAAGACCGCGGCGATTCGCGGTTCCGGTGTCCGCACTATTCTAGGAGACGTATCATGGCGGACGAAAGCGATCAATCAATCGGTCTGAGCAACACCGTACTCGGAGCACTAGCCGTGCTTATTGCCGCTGTGAGTTTTTCCGGCAAAGCGGTGCTTGTCAAACTGGCTTACCGCCATGGCGTCGACGCCACAACACTGCTAGCCCTGCGGATGCTCATGGCCCTCCCCTTTTTCGCAGCGATGGCCGTGTGGGGGGAATGGAAAAGTGCCCGTAAAACGACAATACGCGAATTGGCGATGATAGCCGGTATCGGCCTGCTTGGTTTTTACTTGGCGGCGCTTACAGATTTCATCGGGTTGCACTACGTTTCGGCGGGACTGGAACGGCTGATTCTTTTTCTTTATCCTACGATGGTGGTGCTGATCTCCGCCGCGTTCGTACATCGTCCCATCACCAGAACCGATATGATGTCACTATTGCTCAGCTATGCCGGGGTGGGACTGGCAGTGATCCATGATATTTCATTCAACGGAAGCCAGACATGGTTGGGGGGGGCGCTTATTTTGACCAGCGCGCTTACCTATGCGATTTATCTTGTGGGCGGTGGTGAGTTGATAAAAAAGGCGGGCTCTGCCCGCTTCACCGCCTATGCCATGATATCTTCTACAGCGGCGATCACGGTGCACTTTTTTATGTCGCGCCCGTTTTCCGCTTTTGTGCAGCCATTGCCGGTGTACCAACTGACCGCGATCATGGCATTTTTCTCTACAGTGATCCCGGCATTCCTGATGTCGGAAGGAATGAAACGTATTGGCGCCAGCAGAAGCTCCATCATTAATTCCATCGGGCCGGTAAGTACCATCGTACTGGCATGGTATTTTCTGGGCGAACAGGTGTCGGTGGCCCAGGCGGGCGGCACCGTGCTGGTTATCGCCGGCGTGCTGCTCACCACCCTCCGCCGGGGAAAATAAAAAAGGGGCGCGGCATCGACCGCGCCCCGTATTATCAATAAGACCCCTTAGCGGTTGACAATCTCCAGAAGTTTTTCATTCGGTAACACCACATGGGTATTCATCTTCAGTTCATCAAGATTCGCCCCCAGCGCCAATGCGATCAATTGCGGATAGTGAAGTACCGGCAAGTTGATCTTCCGGTCAAGCATCTCCTCGATCTCCGGTTGGTAACTATCCATGTTCAGGTGGCAAAGCGGACACGGCGTGACGATAACGTCGGCACCGGCCTTCACCGCGCCAACCATAGCGTTGCCTGATAATTGAAGGGAGTTGGCCTTATTCGGCATAAGAATCGGAAATCCGCAGCATTTCTGTTTTTCAGCGTAATCAACCGGCGTGGCTCCCACCGCGGCGATCATCTTTTCAAGATAATCCGGGCGATCCGGCACTTTGGTATCGCTGTACTCGTGCGGGCGCAGCACATAGCATCCGTAGAACGGAGCCACCTTGAGACCGGTAAGCTTGCGGGTAACCCGTTTGACAAGGTTCTCCAGTCCGTAGTCTTCCTCCACTATCTGGTAAAAGTGCTTTACCTTTACCTTACCTTGATATTCGCGTCCAGTATCGCGTTTAAGGGCCGCATTTACCCGGTCTTTGTGGGCAGGATTGTGATCCATCTTTATCTGGGCGGTGCGCATGACCCCTTGGCAAGTGCCGCAGATGGTCATAATATCCAGCC
>JAKAGL010000240.1 GCA_021815535.1 bacterium | reverse complement strand
GAGTCGCGGTCCTGCTCCTGTCGCGACGTCCCGGAACGGTGCTGAGGGCAGGGGCGACGGCCCTGGTGCTGGGCCTCCTCGGGTACCTGCCCTTCGCGATCACGGGCACCTTCGCCATGTCCGAGATGCGCTGGCCCGTGTCCCCGGGGACGTGGGCCTGGCTCATCGTCGGAGACGAGTTCACGAGCACGTGGGCCTCACGCGTGGGGCAGGCGGCCGGGGCCGTCCTGCTGGCCGCTCTGGTCGTCCTGTCTCTGCGGCGCAGGATGCCGATGCCATCGGCTTGATCGCGGCGGATCAGTGCGTGGCCGACATCAGGAAAAAACTTGAACGCGACATGCAAGGTTCCGAATAAAAAACGTCCGTTTTGGAGAATATCTTGTGAGGCGCTCCCCCATCTCGAAAATACTGGCGTTCGGGATATTCTGCGCGGGATTACTTGCTGTCCCCGCTCGCGCCACAGAAACCGCCATCGCGCAGCCTATGACACGCGTAGAGCTTTTGAACCGGTTGCTGGAAACCATTGAAGCGGTCCCAGCCTACAATTGCCACATGAAAGTGGAACAGTTGGCGGGTGAGCACGAGGAACAAAATCAGATTTTGACTTATGAGAAACCGGGACATGTTGTAATAACCCAGTTGGGGCCATACAAGAAGGGGGCCGTGGTTGAAATAAAACCTAACGGCAAAATCACCGCAAAATTGGGGGGGTTCCTCGGCATTTTCCCCGTCAGTGTCGGGCCGGACAGCGGTCTGATAAAAGGCGTTACCGGCGATTCAGCGGTGATGGCAAGCTATCAGGCGATTATCCGCAAATCAATCGAGCGGGGGCCGCTGATCACGGAAGACTCGGTCACTATGATTGACGGAGGAAACCAAATTCTTCTGGACTACAAAGTGAACGAGCCGGTGAACCATTTGCAAATACTCATCGATGCGAAACGGATGGTTATTGTACGACTGGACAAATTCAAGGGGGATGACCCGGTTGCCCGCATTACCTGGACCGATATCAACCTTGGCGCGGTGGACGGCACATCCACCCCCGCCGGAGCGCAGTAGGGAAATGATGCCCGGCACCCGGCGCTTGCGGCGCCTTCTTCTTGTTGTGTTGCTTCCATTTATAGGCTCATGCGCCACGGTGCTGGAAACATACCAAGCCACACAGGAACCGCCCAGCGTGGAAATGGTGATCGACCGGGTGAACACCGCCGCGCGTGTATTCGAGCTGGAAGACATCATGCTTCACGCCATGCCCTTCTCCGCCGGCTCACGGTGGCCGCAGGACTGTGCGAAGCCGATACCCCTGGGGGATACGGCGCAACTGGCCGCCATCGTGGCGCAGGACGCGCTTTTCAGCCCCGGCTCGTTCTTCCGGCCTTCGGCCATCCGTATCCGGACGCTCTACCTGCAAAGCATTCTATTTGAAAGCGCCCCCAACCTGCATTATCAACGCAAATACCTGGACACCCCGCCGGATAACAACGCCATCCGCGCCTTTGGAAAGAAAATACTGGGGGAGAACTATAACCCGGTTTTCAATCCGTCGCTGTACCGGTTTCTGCGGTACACACCGGATTTCGTACCTCGCCGGCGGCATTTCGAAGGGAAATTTGAGGGGGCGCCGGCTGAATACTTCGCAAACCTGGAAGATGCCGTCATTTCGCTGGCGGATAATCCCGAGCGGCTCCAGCAGATACGCGACGACATGCGGGAAACGGATGATGCGGAAAAGCGGGCCGTGCGGGACATCGATGACGCAACGCGCCAAATAAAAAAGCTTAAGGATGAAGACGAAAATAAAAACGCATCCGAGATAAAGGATCTGGAGAACGAAATAGCACTGCACCGGAAGGAATATGACACCGCCGCGGCGCGATACAGCGAACTGCTGACCGCGTGGAAGCTCGAACTGGCGAAGGTTAAGAAACAGACCACCGCTTTTACGCCGGAGCAACGGGAATTGGCGGTAAACATTCAGGACGCCGTTGATCTCGTTAAAAGCCTTGATCTTGATTCAACCACCCTTGTTTTTATCGCCATGGCACGGCTGCCCGATTCGCTCATGAACATGCCGGACGAATTGAAGCGCCTGCTCCATGCCCCCTTTGCCGGTGAACGGATCGCCCGGATCCTGTTGAACATTATTTCACTCAAGGACAACATAATGATTATCAGGAACGAATTGGGACAGCACTATGCCGAGGCGAATGCCATGGACGGCCTTTTTGCTGGCCGCATCCAGATTGCCACGGTAAAACAGCCCGAAAAACCGCACCCCGCCGCCGGGGAAAATAATTAATGCCCCCCGCATTAGTGTGCCGGATGGTAGAATAGGGGCGTTAGCTGGTCTCCGGCAACGGATGGAACACAATACCGTAACGAACAACATAACGTGGAGGAATTTCACCAATGAAGATTGTTAAACTGTTTGCGGTTGTGGGCTTAGCGGCCTTTCTGGCGTCTTGCGCATCCGCGCCGCCCCCGCCGCCGAAAGCGTATTGCACCGATGGCCGCGAGCTTCCGGCTTGGACCATGCAAGGCGGAATGGCGTTCCCGGCCGATATCGGCAAGGTATTCTACGGCGTCGGCATGGCCTCCAACATCAGTAACCCGTCATTACTGCGGGAAACGGCTGACAACCGGGCCATCAGCGAAATGGCCAAACAGTTCGAGGTTTATACATCCTCCCTGATGAACGATTACATGGCTTCTACCTCTGCGGGCGACAAATCCGCCGAAGAGCAGCATGTGGAAACCATCAAGAAAACGGTGGTAAAACAGACGCTCAACGGCGTGATGATCGTAGACCGCTGCCAAGACCGTGGATCCGGCATGTTTTACTCGCTTTCCCGGCTGGACATCGACAAGTTCAAGGACGCCATCAGCAAGAAGGGAGAGCTGTCCGACCGGGTGAAAGAGTACGTGCGTGAAAATGCCAACAAAATGGCCGAAAAACTGGAAAAGGAAGAAGCCAAGCACTAAATAGCCAAGCTGAAGAAAGGGATTATCATGTATAAATTGACCTCCCTCGTGGTTGCGGCTCTGCTTTTGGCGATCGCGGCCTGCGCTTCACAACCGCAGCAAAAGGCATGGGACAAAGAGGGGGTACGGCAACGCGCCGGAGAAACCGGCAAAAAGCTGGACACCCAGGAAAGATACTGAGAGCCATCCAAACCGGCGTAAGTTATGCAAGGGGTCGGCAACGGCCCCTTTTTTCATCCTTGAGCTTTTCATAAGTGGATGCGCAATTCCGAGGAGCAAGCAGTATGTTCGCGGGACACCTCACCGTCACGTACGCCGCACGCGGCGCACTCAAAGAAAAACTGCCAATACTGCGTCCGCTTTTTCCGTTGCTGCTAGGAGCGCTATTGCCGGATATTGTGGATAAACCGATTCATTGGTGGCTTGGTTTGCCCGGGCGGGGTATAGCCCATGCGGCAATCCCGTTGGCGCTGGGATTCTATATTTTGTTCCGGCTCGCGCCCCATCATCGTGCAATACTTGCGGCGGCCGCGGCGGGGGTTATTTTTCACCTCGCGGAAGATTGGCCGCATCCCTATGTCATTGCCTGGCCATTGCTGGGAACGTGGGAATATTTTCCACTGCAAGGCCTTGAAGACCAACTGCTCTCTTTCTACCGTGGCGAAACACACCCCTATTTGTTGGCCGTGGAAGTAGCGAGTTGGCCCCTCTGCATCCATTATTGGATAAAGGACCGGCTTCTGTGCAGTGCCGTTCCCGATGAAATCCCTCAACCGTGAAAGGGATCCGATGAGCATCTGTTCCATTTCAACCTGCTGG
>JAKAGL010000239.1 GCA_021815535.1 bacterium | reverse complement strand
TCATCGAGGCGGACACGGTGGCGCACTGCGGCAATGCGCTGGAGGGGGATTTCGCCTATTCCGTCACCTACACCGACATCAACAGCGCCTGGACGGAGAACCGGGCGGTGTGGGGCAAGGGGGCGGCGGGCGTGGTGGAGGTGACCAAGGAGGTTGAAGAATCGCTGGCGTTTGTGATTGTGGCATTCTGGTCGGACAACGGCTCGGAGTTCCTCAACCACCACTTCTGGCGGTACTTCGCCGAGCGGAAAAAACCGGTCAAATTCTCCCGCTCACGGCCCTACAAGAAAAACGACAATGCCCATGTGGAACAGAAGAACTGGACGCATGTCCGGCAACTGTTCGGCTACGACCGGATTGACAAGGCGGAGCTTATCGAAGCCATGAATGTCATTTACCGGCTCTGGGGGCAGTATCAAAACCACTTCTCCCCCTCCCGCAAACTGGTGGAGAAAACAAAGATGAACTCAAAGTACATCAAAAAATATGATACGCCGACCACCCCCTATCAGCGGTTGCTGGATTCTTCCCATATCACCGGTGAGGCAAAGGAAAAACTCAGGGCTGTTCACGCCACCTTGAATCCGTTCCATCTGAAGAAAGAGATTGAGAAAAAACTCAGGAGGTTCTTTAATGATCTACGGTTACCTGTATCTTGAGGCATCGATCATAAATCCACGCCTCCTACGGTTACCTTTTCCCATGAGGCAACGCGCGAGCCTTCCAATGGCCTTGCACAACCACTAAAAATCATACAGGTAGTCCAACGTTACCACCGTATTTCCGCCCCCATCGTAGGGGCCGCCGGTATAGCGGAAATGCTGGCAGGAAACCATCGCCCGCGAGCGGTCGCTTAAAGCGCGTTCGTAGTCAATCCCGCCCCCGAACGTGGATGTCTCTGCCACAAAATAGTCATGCCATTCAAAATGCAAGCCGATTTTGTTCTTTTCATCCAGTGCATACCCGGAGTCAGCAGTTAAATCCTTCGAAAATCCCCCCATATGGTGCCCCATCACAAAGCCGTCATTGCGATACCCCTCGGTGAACTGTCCGTGGGAATACCATTGCACATAGGAGGAATTGATGGCGAATTCCAGCCGAAGATCGCTTCTGCCAAAATCAAAATACAACCCGTAAAGCACTTCCGGAAACTGGAGCCACAATCCTTCTTTGGCATTGTAATAAACCGTTTCTCCCCCATATTCGATGTATATTTTCATCGCCTCCATTCCGAGGCGGTCGACGAAGGCAAAATCTCGGCCAAACGTGAACGCGACATCCACCGCCTGCAAGTGATTGCTTACCAAGCCCTTATAGGCCGAATCTTCATTTTTTTGCCAGTCGGGCAACACCAGTTGCAGCAAGTCTGCGGCCTGATATTGTTCGCCATGCCGGTTTGTCGCCTGAATCACATGCGAAATTCCCATTTCCAGCCATGAAAACGGGGTAAAGCCGACTCGAAACCCCATGATAACCGGTTCCCGGTCTTCGATGTAATTGACCTGCCCCGACGCCTCGTGCACAGCCATGCTCACCGGTTGGCGGCTGGTACTGCCTATAAAGAGCAGCGCACTCGTTGGACCCAGCAACGGCAAATCGTACGGTTCGAAGGTATGCAATTTCACCATCGCGAAGGCTGGTGCATGGTTCGACATGATAACCGCTCCCCGGCGGCCAGGCCCCCACCACATGGAATCCCTGCCGACCTGCAACCCCCAATTGTTTTTCCTGAATTGCAGATATGCCGCGGCAAGTTCAGCCCCTCCTTGTGATTCATTTTTATAGTAAAGGAGGGGGCGCACCTCAGCGGCAACGGCGCCGGATTCAACAGCAAAAGAGGATTCCAGCCGCAAGGCATAACGGTTTACCGCAAAACCGTTTTGATTCTGTATTTCATAGGGGATATCGGTATGCGCGGCCTGGAACCTCAAATAACGCGGGGCCTTCCAATGGGTTTCCTGGGGCAAGGAGTCCTGAAGCAGCGCGATTTCCCGCGCCAATTCGGCCTTAAGTCGCCGCAATAAAACGGTGTGATGCCAATTGGCCGGACGGTTACCCGCTCCATCAGCGGATGCATTTCCAAAATATTCTTCCAGCAAAAGTACCTGCTGCCCCATTTCGATGCGGCTATAGGGACGGGTGTTCATCACCATCCCCCCGGATTTTCCGGCAGCGGCGATCAGCCGTTCAATCGCGTCATACTTCCAATCCCAAACCGGCTCGCTGATTGAAGCGCCATCGAACGCCGATGCCGGACAGGTAATGGCCGTCATCACCAGAATCAACACAATGGCGGCGGCGGAAAAGATACCGGTGCCGGCTTTGCGCACCCGTTGCGGCCGGACCGGTAGGGTTGCTGCATGCATACG
This sequence comes from bacterium, assembly GCA_021815535.1. Lineage (GTDB taxonomy): Bacteria > Nitrospinota_A > UBA7883 > JACRGQ01 > JACRGQ01 > JACRGQ01. Next base: position 1,453 of record JAKAGL010000239.1, on the reverse strand, counting down.
TTGCGTCATGAAGGAGTGCAAAACTAGCCTCATCATTAATTGGGAGTTATCAATATTTCCGGTTGAAGTGCCATTGATAGGCAGTGGAGATAATCGTTTTAAGATTGGAGTATTTCGGCTTCCAGCCAAGCTCCTGGGCCGCCTTTACGTTGGAGGCGACAAGTTTGCCGGGATCGCCTGCCCTGCGCCCCACGATGCGGTATGGAACCGGTTTTCCGGCAACTGCCGCAAGAACATCCAGCGCCTCTTTCACGCTGGACCCAACCCCCGCGCCAAGATTGAAAATATCAAACGATTTTGCCGTATCGGCCATAATCGCTTTCAGTGCCAGCGAGTGTCCCGCCGCTATGTCGACTATATGGACGTAATCACGTATGGGGGTGCCATCCGGCGTCTCCCAATCCCCGCCAAACACATCAGTGATAATCCCTTTTTCAAGGTTGTGGAGCATGATGGGGATGAAATTTTGTTTTACCTCCTGGGATTCACCTCCGTTGCCCTCGGGGTCCGCCCCGGCCGCGTTAAAATAGCGCAGGACGATCGCCTTAAATGGAAAAGCAGCGCTGTAGTCCCTTAAAACGGTTTCCAGCATCAGCTTTGATCTGCCATAGGGATTTATCGGATTGGCCGGATGATTCTCATCCACCGGCAAATATTGCGGTTCGCCGTACACCGCGGCGGTGGAGGAAAGGATAAAGCGGTCGCAACCGTGGGCGCGCATCGCATCCAGCAGCGCAATGGCCTTTTGCAGGTTGTTGCCGTAATAAAGATCCGGGCGTTCCACCGATTCCCCCACCTTTATTTTGGCGGCGAAATGCATGACCGCGTCGATGCGATATTGGCGGAAAATAGTATCAAGCAGGCTTCGGTCGGCGATATCCCCCTCGTGGAACGGCACGCCATCGGGCACCGCCTCCCTTTTTCCCGTAGAAAGGTTATCCAACACAACCGGCTGGTATCCCGCTTCCATAAGGCAGCGAACCGTGAACGAGCCGATATACCCGGCACCTCCAACAACAAATATCATTTTCACCCCGCCTATGATAAACGACATCAATGCCTATTTCATAGCCAGAATTATGAAGCCACTTTCATTTCCACTGCATATAAGTGCCTCAAGGCCGGCTATTCAGGATAAAATACGGTCGTGTCCTCTGCAAAACGGTGCGTACATCTGCCTAATTGAAATAACAAAGACGTATTGACTAACCGGGTGGGATATATATAATATCGCCTTGCTTAGAATGCGGGAGTAACTCAGTGGTAGAGTGCAACCTTGCCAAGGTTGAGGTCGCGAGTTCGAATCTCGTCTCCCGCTCCATTTTTTCGTCGATCTCCCTTTTAAAATTAAATTTAACAATGGCTGACATTTTCAGATGAACATTTGCGTAATTGGCACGGGATACGTGGGCCTGGTGACCGGCACGATATTCGCCGAACTGGGAAACGACGT
>JAKAGL010000025.1 GCA_021815535.1 bacterium | reverse complement strand
ATGCGTCTTCTCCCGTTCCGGCCGTCACCCGAACGCCCGCTCCCGCGAACGCGACTTTTTGCGCCGCCTGGGTTTGTTGGCCTTGTATTTCCACCTGCCTGGCCGCGTGGCGTCCAAGAACACGCTTGATCTCCGCCTCACGCTCCATCAGCTTGGCCTGGTAATTGGCCTGCGCTTGAGCCCATTTCCCCTGAGAAATGGAACTGAACGCCGACATGGCCGTTCCGGCCGCCATCAGACTCATTGCCGCGACAATAGGCCATGCCATGATTATTTCCCCGTCACGGTAAGCCTTGGGGTCAGGCTCAGTAACGTCATCGGGAGCGGCTGGTCCTGTTGAACCACAATCCGCCCGCCTTCCGTTCCCCAGCCGGCCGGCCAGGTAATTTCCTTGTCCATGCTGGTGGCGTTCACCGCCACGCCCATGGGGTCCAAATTGGTCCGATAAAGGATGGTATCCGCTTCGGTTTCGCTCGGGCCGGCTTCACCGCCCACGCTTTGATGGAACCGTAGCCCAAGTTTCGTGATGCGCTGGATGCGGCCTTGGGCCGTTTGTCCATCCTGGGTTTGAATTTCAATCGGCGTCGGCTCAACAAGGCTGGTGTAGGGCAGGCCCACATGAACCACGGCCGCCCGTCGGGTGAGCGTCGCCGTTCCGCCCGTCGTAATAGTCACATTCGGGTGGACCGCGCCATCCGCCAAGACCGCGACTTCCTCACCGGCCAAATGGTCGTACCCGGAAAGGGATAAAACCATTTTTCTGGTATACCCGCCAGACGCCCAGGCCGTCAGACCCGTTCCGGAAACGGTTACTCCGGAGGTTGTTTTTAACTGGAAGTCGAGCGTTCCGGGTGAAGCCACCTGATACACCTTGCCGTTCAGGCTGGACGGCCCCACGATGTCGGTCACTCGCACCCTGTCGCCCGCCACAAGCCCATGCGCCGTGCTCAGCGTCACCACCACCGGTGAAGACGTGGCCAAGCCCGTCACGGTGAAGGGGCTGTCATAGGTCAGGCCGCAATCAAGAAAATAGGCGTTCGTGGTATTTGCCTGCCCAATTTCATGGTCGTCCGAGTTGTAAACCCCGTCCATCAACTCCACGAATCGCGTTGTGACGCCATTGATCGTCCGACGAACGATTAGCCATAATTCATCCCTGTCGGCCCCGGGAATCGTAGTGATGGATTCCACCCATCCTTGGGTTTCATGCCGCGCCCAGGCCACCACCTCGTGGTCCTTCTCGAACGTCAGGGATAACAGCGTCCCGTCCGACCGGATGCACCAGATAATTCCGTGGGACGCCTGAAGCTCCATGGCTGTAATGCTGTAGGTCCGCGTCAAATGCTCGGCCATAATCGACAGGTCAGGGCCAGCATATCCATCCAGGTCCAACTGGTACACGTACCCTCGAACCGTTTTCCCGCCCCGGTCCACGAACAGAACCACGTTGCCCCACACCGCCGGAGCTACATCCGAAACGCCATGGGCCGTCTCCCGGCGGGCCAGAATGGACGTGGGGGTCACGGTCCCGCCATCGGATCCGGACAGATGCCATTCCGCTCCCGATGTTCCGATCAGTAGCGCCCGGGTGCTCACCAGCCACCGAATGACGTTCACCTGATTCGCCGCCAGAGTGATTTCAATCGAATCATCATCCCGGTAGGGTGTGGACCGGTCCAGATTCGTCGGGTCCGCCGTTTTGGAAAACCACACCGTTTGAGGCATGTTACGGGAGCCGGCAAAGCAAAGCCGTTGTTCGTGAAATGAAACTGTTCCTGGATAATTGTTAGATGAATCAAATGGTTGAACGCTTTCAGGAGGCGTAATCAATACATCGGGCGTCACGGACCCGTAATCGGTATAGGTCAATCCCGTCGCCGTGCCGATGTACCCATATACGCCGTTGTTGTCTTTGTCTCGATATACCCGGTAGTCATAGGCGCCGGTAACACCAGTCCAGGAAATTTTCATATAGGCAGACGAACTTAATGGAGGATTGGGGCCAAAAGTATATCCCGCCGTTGTGGGAAGGCTTTCAATGAGATCTTCATTTCTTGCCGTGATTTTATAGGCATGTCGATACGACGCGCCGCCCGCTCCGATGGTAACGGATGGAGTTCCAGGGGAAGCGATAGGAGCCCCAAACGTAATAGTTCCCAGCGTCCAGGCCGTGTGACCCGTCCGCGAAAGTTCCATCGGAGGGTAATCAAGATGGACCAGAAACATCCGGTCGGCGTCCTGGCAATACTTTAGCCCCGCCACCGCGCCGGACGTGAACGGCGTGGCAATTTCATATGGCGTAGCGCCGGAAACGATTTGTCCCTGATCCTTGAACACCCGCATGTATTGGTGGCCGAACTCCAGGACGTAAGTCTGAAAAACGCTGAACTCGAACGGGATGAGCCGGGATGGTTTGGTTGAATCCTTGGTTTCCGCCACGAACCGAGTCCCGGGCCGCCGGACAATCCCGCCATGCGCCCGAACGAAAAAATTGATGAGCCGACGGCACCCCTTCATGTAGGCCGCATGATCGCTCCGGCCCAAAAGCTGGTCGGTAATTTCCCCGGCCGTGAATGAATTGCGAAGGTATACCGCCACGTCAACGTCTCCCGCTGATCCACGAATCTTCGGTTTGGGTTCTGGAAAATTCTTCTTTCACGGGGCCGTGCGCGTTCGTCGCTTTCAACAGCGCGGCGGTATGGCGTTTTTCCGCTCTGTTCACTATATTTTCGTCGTTCGTCAAGGGGAAGGCCAACTCCATGGCCAACCGGGTCCAAAGCGCGGCCGTGAACAACGGGTCGTATTTTTCCGGATCGGTTTCCCGCTTGACGTAAACAAGGGTCAGGTCGTCATCGAAGTTCGTCAGAACCCGTCCGGATTCGATCCGGTATTCCACATCCTGAACACCGGTCGCCGCCTCCACGTAAAGGGGCCGAAGGCAATCCGAAGGAATCTGAAAGATGTAGGACCAATCCAGCGGCGGGTCATCAACGGGCGTGGCCAAGGCGATGCGAACCACGGCGAAATTCCAGGCGTGGGAGGCAAGCAGATCGTCCCGAACGTCTTCATAGATCAGGTTGCACCGCCGGGCCTCCTGGCTGCCTTCGGTCAGGGCATTGATCGTATTTGCCCCGATGAAGTTGAGCGCCAGGTTGCAGATTTGAACCACGCTCGCCATTTACCCCGCCTTTCGCTTCCGGCCCCGCTTGACGGGCGGGGTTTGCGGGCTTTCCGACGGCCGAATCGCTTGCTCATAATGCGCGGCCGCATCTTCGATGTGTTGAATGGGGGGATCGAAATGGGGGGGGAATACCCCCCCCATCGGAACGGACATGGATTCGCCCCGATCCCAATACCTGTTTTGCCACACGCACGGCGTATGGCACGTCACCGTCATGGCCCTGGGGGCAATGAGATTGGGGCGGCCCATGGCTACACGTCGCCCGCGTTGCCGGCGAGCCAGGACGAAACCTTTCCGGCGGTGAACGCGGTGGTTCCGGCGGTGTACAGGACACGGACGTATTGCCGCATGGAAGCCGGCACGGGACCGCGATACAGGTAAACGCCGGCGTCCAGATTCGGTTGAGTGATCGCCCGACCATCGAACACGGTGCGCCACGAACCGGTCGCGCCAGTCGTGGAATCCTGAAGGGTGAACTTCAGGGTCGCCGTGGTCGCGCCGGCGGTGAAGGTCGTGGTCACCCGGACGTTCAGAAACAGGTCCCCGGTTTTGCCGTAATCCGCGATTTTGGCGTCCCAGAACCCGTCGTACCCGGAACCGAAGTTGATGATATTGGTCGAACCCGCCGTGCCAACGGACGTGATGGCCTGGTCTTCGCTGAAAACCAGTTTCTTGTCAATGAGAGCCATGGTCAAGTCCTCCTTAGCTCACGGCCGATTCGGTGTTTACGATGGCGTCCATGAGGCGAATGGGAATACCCTGGAATCGCATCAAGGGCATTCCGCTGAGGCCGTTTCCGCCGTCCATGGTGAAGTTGACGTTGGTCTTGTCCTTGAGCAGGATTTGCATCCTGGTCTTCATGGTCTTGTTGCAGTAGATCACCGCGCCCTGAGCATCGAAGGGCAAAACATTGATGACCTCAATCAGCTTGTCCTCGTTGAAGGAGTTGGTGGACCCGCTGGATTCGATGTTGCACACGCGGCCGAGACACCGTTCGTCCTCAATCACCAGACCGCCGTAGACACGGAAGTGGTCCACGTATGCCTGGAGATGCTTCGTGGAATCGGCCGTATCCTCGATCCGCATTTCTCCCAGGTCTTTGTGTTCGATGCCGGCGTGGGTGTGCCCCTTGGGGTAGATCATGTGGCACATGTCCGGTCCCCACTGGATCACGTAAATGCTGGTCAGATCCGATCCGGTCCCGCCGCAACCGACCACGTTGTCGTTCAGAGTGTTGAGTCTGGGCTGAAATCCGGTGAACTTTTCGGGATCGGTCCCCGCGTTTCCATACAGCAGGGTGGTCGCCAGGGTTTGGCCGATGCCCTCGATAAACCTTCGGGCGCGAAGGGCGCGGTAGGCCGCCGGATTGGGCATCCGATCCGCAAGAGCCTTGTCCACTTCGGAATACGTTTCCAGCATCCCCATGGATTCCACGTAGGGCACCGTCTGGTATTCTTCGCTGGCTACGCCCTGGTTATACTGACGCCACGAACCGGACGGCAGTTTGAGGTCCCGAACGCCGCGATGCTCCAGTTGCCCGTTGGCTTCCAGCCAGGGGGCATCCTGCATCATCGAGTTCATTTTGGTGAGCGTTTCAGCCACTCGGGCCTGGTTCCCGCTCGGGTCGATATTGTTCAGAATTTCCACCAGCGTAAGCTGGCTTCCAACCGCATTCGTCGCCATTTTTTTCTCCTATTTGTCGCCCATCGAAGCGTACTTGATGCGAAGACGGCCCGCTTCATCGGTCGGCCCCTTTACGGGCGGCCGCATCCGCTCGCCGAACGAAATGAGGGTTCCCTCGCTGAAATGCGTTCCGATCAGATGGAAAAAACGCCGGATGGCCGGGTCTTTATCCAGGCCATGTTTCGTCAGGTATTCGTGGAGGCCGGGTTCAGCCTGGGCCATGGCCGTTTTGGCTTTTTCCTCGACCGCATTGTTTCGTTCGTAGTCCGCCCCCCACTGTTTCCGAATGGCCTCGTCGGCCGTTTTCAGCCACTCGTCCCGCTTGGCCTGCTCTTCCTTGAGCATGGCCTGCCCGCTTTCCGCGTTGAACGCCAGAACGGCTTCAACCTGCGCTTGGCTGAAGCCCGCCTTATGCGCCATCGCCTTGAAAGCGGAAATGGCGGACGGGTTCGGGGTCATTCCCTCGGGCAATTTGACATCGTATTGATCCGGGTTTTCCGGGGGCTTGCCCACCGCTTCGTATTTTTGCCGAATATCCAGGAAGTCCTTGGCCAGCGCCGAAGGATCGGCGTAGGCCTTCAAGGCTTCATTGGACTTGAGTTCCGGCGGAAGCGATTCCAACCACGCCGGCAAGGCCGCCGGTTCGGTGGTGGTTTGGGAAGGAACCGCGTCCGCACCGCTTTCCGCCTTGCCCGGGGGGGTGTTATCCGGAGCCGCCGGGGGGGGCGTTTGATTGCCGGTCGCTTGGGGATCGTTGAAAACCAGGTCGGCCATAAATTCTCCTTATTGCGCGGACGACATGGGCTGGGCCGGGGGCATGGTCCCCGAAGCCAACTGCGCCACGATCGATCCGGCGGGGGGAAGCGTGGGCTCGTTAATGGACAAGCCCCAAGCTTCAAAGTTTTGCTTCAATAGATCTTTAAGCGTCGACTTCAGAACGAAGTCGATCTTCCATCGGGCTTGGTCGTTGAATCGCTCCTGTAGCTCTTTGTAGGAATCCAGCCCTCTTTTTAGGCTCACGACGGCATGGCGGAAAAGGCTCAGGGTGTAGCATTCAGGGTTCATCGAAAAATGGAACCGATTCCCGGCCAGGTGCGGTTGAGCCTGCAACGACCGAACGCCTTCAATGTGGACTCTAGATCCCTCCTGAATGGTATAAGCATCGTTTTGGGCATCCCCCCATTCAGCCAAACGCCACCCAAGGTCTGGCTCCAACGGATACCGCGCAAGACCGGCCAAAATCCACTGATGCTCGTCCTCCACGAGCCCCAGATGCCGACTCGCCCCGGCCGCCAGATTGTAAACCGTCCCGTTCAAGTTTCCGCCCAACACTTCCGCGTGCCTGACGTATTCACGACACTGTTCCAGGCATCCAAGCCAGTCGTTTTGGGAGCCAAGTTGTTCGGCCAGGTAGAAATGCGCCTGCTCCCAGTTGTCAAGTTTTTCTTCGATCTGGCGCTTGAGAAGCGCCGTCGTCCGGTTGTATTTTTTCTGCATCGCTTCCGGATGCAAACCGTATCCGTAATGTTTGATCCGAACATCGTTCAGAAGCCCCATCACCTCGTTCTCGATGATGGGTTGGTTATGAACGATGCCCCGATAATGGACCTTGCCCCGGCGAAAAAATCTAGGGCTAACGATTTGAGAAACTTTCTCCATGGCGTCCAGGTTGATGAAAAATTCATGGTCCTCTTTGTGTTTCGGCCGCATATCCCAGACATGAACGGCCATGGCGTTGACATCCGCTGGAACCTTCGCCAGTTGCTTCCGGATGATGGCCAGCTCATGAGCCAGTTCCAATTCCTCGTCCGCGTCCAGAATGAGAACCCAGTCCCCCGTGGCCATTTCAAGCGATTCATTGCGATGGAACGAAAAATCATCCCGCCAGGGGCTGTATTTCACCACCGCCCCGAATCGTTCCGCGATCTCCGGCGTGGCGTCCGATGAGCCGGTGTCAACCACCACGATTTCGTCCGCCAGTCGGCGCGCCGACATCAGGCACCGCGTCAACTTGTCCGCCTCGTCTTTCACCATCATGCAAACCGAAATTTTCATGTCTCCCCCAAATAGGCTCCCGAATGAATGCCTTCCGCCACCCGCCGGTCCGCCCGGAACATATCGCCCATGATTTCCCTGGCCGCGTCGGATCGGGCCGCGTGAAGGCCCATGGAACTATTGCCGCGCCATATCGACTCGCTGATCCCGAGCCGTAAAAGCCAATGCTTGACGACCCGAACGAACGACTGCTGACGCATCAAAAATTGGAGGTCCTCAAGGTATTGATCCTCGCTTTCGTTCGCCTTTTTGATGCGCTCCACGTCCGCTTCAGACATCAGGAATTCGTTCATCTATAAGCCCCCGCCCAATAGCGCCGTGACGGCGTTCGGGTCGTCCTTGTTCATGCCCACCTTTCCCAATTTGGCCAGGCCATCAATAGCCGATTGCTGTTGCGCCATCTCCATCTGCTGTTGCTGGGCCTTCTGACGGGCCTGGGTAATCTGTTCCAACTCCTCGCCCGTCCGGATCACCCGGCCTTCGACCCCAAGGCTTTCCGCCATAACCGAAACCATGGCCGGCTGATTAATCATATCCACCGCTTCCGGGAACACCTGGGCCAGGTTCCCGACGAACATCGCCAGGTGCTCGATCCCCTGCACGTTCACCAGTTTTTGAGCCTGGGAGAGCAGGGAGACGTATTCCCATTTCAGTTCGGTCCCTTGGACCTCGATCGGCGGAAGCGGAATCTTGCCCGTCCGCAAAAGGATGGCGAAACACCGGTCTAGTAACGGCTGAATGAATTCCGCTTGAAGCCGGTTGATGATCGGCCCGATCAATAGGAATTGCTCTTTTGTCCGCGCCTCAATTTCCGTGGCCGTCCGGTTCGTCGTTTGCAACAGGTAAATGAACAGATTCCGGAAGAAAACGTCGTTGATGGCATCGATCTTGTTCGTCTGCATGGCCTGGGCTTCATCAAGCCGAAAGTTGATCTGAAGGATCGGCTTGATGACGTCATCTCCCGGCAAGCCCCCGCCGGCGTAGTTCATGCCACCCGGCAATAGGTTCAACCGATCCTTGTATTGCGGGGGGCTCACCATGGGCGGGTCCACCATTTTGTGGAGTCCCATCAGCATCGACCGGCTGATCTGATATACCGACTTCACGTCGGGAAGCGCCTTCATTCCCGGGCCGCGCCCATACGTATCCGCGTTCGTGATGCGGTCCCAACGCGGAAACATGAACGGAAACTCCAGATACCCCATCTCCGCCAGAAAACCGTCTTTCGCGTCCGCCTCGTCCTCATAGTAGAAGCACGCCCAGGGCTTCCCCTTGGCGTCCAGGCGGCCCGGAACGAAGTCCTTGCGGGGGCAGACAACCATCCAGACCTTGCGCGTCCCGTAGGGGTCTTTTTCCCACGCCTGCTTCGCCTTGTCCGACAGCCGGTTCCACCCGAATTTTTGTTCCATCTGCCTGGGCGTCATCGGCAACAGGACGTAAACCGTGTCAACCTGGTTCGCGCTGTTCAGGCCGGCCCAGTATTCCCCCACCGTGAAGTCACGGAAGATGAAGTACCCAGAAACGGGGTCCTCTTCCACATACAGGCACCCCGTGCCCATCCCGGCCAATTCCCGGTACAGATTGTGGCTGGACCCGTAGAAATCCGAGACCGCGAACCCGTGGTAAAGCTGTTGCTCCACCTGATCGAACCACGCCTTCACCCGGGTGTTCTCCATCAACCGTTTGTCGGGGTGCGAGATCTGGAACCAAAGCGTGATCGGGCTGGTCAGACCGGACTGCAAAAGGGCCGCGAGGTCATCCATCGCCCGGAGCGGCCGCGTGTCGAAAATCTTTTGGAGTTTTTTAGTCCCATCGTTCGCCCGGTCCCCCTCGTTCATGAAAAAGCCGTGATGCGGCATCAGGTAATCGCGCACGTCCTTCCAGTGCGCCGTCCATTCCGTGCGGTTCTGGTCGAGTTGTTTCCACCTCGCCCTCAGTTCCGCCAACAATTCCTGCTCCGAAAGGCCCGTGTCGGGCTTTTCGTCCTTCTCCAGGTCGCGCCAAGGGATACCGGTCGGGTATCTTTCGGCGGAGCCCTGCGTGGCGAACTGGTCAGGCATCTACTTCCCCAGAACCATCGGTTTAGCGACCGGAGCCGCTTCCGTTACGCCCAATGGCGTGGTCAGCACATTGGGATTCCCGCCCGTGCGACGAGCGGCGATCCTCCGGCGGTTCTCCGCTTCCCGCTCCTCCGGCGTCTGGGCCTCGTTCGGCTCCTTGGGCAGTTCGGGAAAAGACGGGAACGGAGGCATCTCCGGCATTTCAGGACCACCGCCACCACCGAACAAACCACTTAAAAGGGCACCAGCCCCGATTCCGCCGAAAATCGACGCCACCAGTGCTCCCGTGGAAATCGGTTCACCCATCTATACCCCCTCCGCCAGACGGTAAGACTCCACCAGCCCCACCCGCCGGCCCTCGTGCGCCAGCCAAGCCCCGCCCGGGACCGTGCCCAGGACCGTGAACCCGCAACGCCCGATGAATTTTATCCCCGCCCGGTTCGTCTCCGGCGTCGCCCCGCGCAATACCGGAAACCGAGTCAGTAAACGTTCAATGATCGGCTCCGCGATGCGGTGCGCCCGGCCCCAAACCTCGCGGAAAAAGCAGTGGTTCACTCGCCCCACCCCTTCGCCCTCCTGGCTCACCGTGAAAAAACCCACGAAGTCGCCCATGAAAAAAATCATCGCCGTTTCCGTAACCAGGTTCGGCCATTTCAGCCACGCCGCCACCCAATCACGATTCAAACATTCCACCGCCGGCACGCCCCAGAAAAACTGCTCAAGCGTCCCATCCCGTTTCATCATGTCGAATGCCCGGCGGGCATATTCGTTCACCGGCCAACCTTCCCTCGCCGGGTGCATCAGGAGCACATCCACCTCTATCCCGATCCGGTATTCGCTCATCGCCAGTGCTCCAACGGGTTGTACTCCGGCTTCATCGTCGGAACCGCGTACCGGCGCACGCCCTCGCCGTAAAAGGGGTCCTCCACCCGGCCATATGCCTCCACAGGATACGCGAACGTCAACGCCAGAGCGTCCGCGAGGTCGGGGCTTTTCAACCCCCGAGCCTTCATCTTTTCCTTCGACTCGATCTTGATCCGGTTCGCCGCGTCATACTCATACGTCGGAGCCAAAAGGTCCGCCCTGAGTTCGGGGTCATTCGGCAAAAAGGCCCCCAACTCAAACCAGTCCCTCATCCGCCACCACATCTCAGCCCGCAAATTCAAAAACTTCGCCTGATTCGAACTCTTATTGCTCGAATTCACCGCGATCACCCGGCCCTGATGCCCAATTTGCCACATCCGGTCCACCACGCCCGCGCCTAACCCCCCAACGTCAATAAACACCGATACCGGATTCATCTTGTCGATCAGGTCGCACAGGTAACCGCTCAGTTGCATCAAATTCGTGTCCTTCCACGTCTTCAGTTGCAACAGAGCCAAACCCTTCCGAACCGCCAACGCGCTCCGGTCATCACCGAATCTGGCCGGGTCCAACCCGAATACCAACGGAGCACCAACCAAGTCGCGCTCCACTAACTTCCGGTTCTCAGCATCCGAAACCAGCATGAAATCAATCACGCCGTTCGGATTGTTGGCCGTAAAATCACATAAAAACTCCTGGCGAAACATGTCCTCATTCATCCGCCCACGCAAAGATTCAATCTCCTCATCCGGAATCACACCCGTCTTGTCCACCGGGTATAAGCCCACAAACCATTCCGGATTTTTTAACGCCGAATTGTAACGATCGAAAAACAAATTCTGACCGCGAGGAGTCCCAATAAACACCGCCCAGCCCTTATAGTCCGATAACTGCGGACTCACAACCTCCTGCCATATCTCCGGCTTCATCTGCGCCACTTCATCCAAAATCACACCGTCCAAATAACCGCCACGCAAATTTTGCGGGTTGTCCGCACCGTAAATCCTGATCCGAGAACCATTCGGAAGCTTGATCCACAACTCCGACTCCGACACGTCCCCCTTACTCAACAACGGACCCGCGTAACGCTTCAAATAGCCCCACGCAATGTCCTTCGCCTGGTTCAACTGAGGACCGACATAAGCATACCTCCCATCATTCCTCGGGTTCATCAGACCCGCACGGATCAAACGGTTCACCATCGCCACTGTCTTACCCGCACGGCGATGCGCCACGATCACCGACCAACGCTTCGACTCCATCCCCCGCTGCATCTCCACCTGCCAGGGACGAGCCGAATACTCAAGTTTGACCCTCCTCGTCCCAGCCATCACTCAATCTCCCCACCCGAAGACTTGCGAACACGGCCAAAGCGAACCACCCGACCATCACCAAAATCCACCTCCAGAGCGCTCATCTCCCCACCACCCTGGTCTATCCGCCTCGTCTCTTTCCAGTGCTTCTCCTTCCTGTTCGTCAGGTAAAACTGAGCACCCTTCGAATTATTCAACTCAAATAAGCTCCGCTCCGCATACTCAGCCTCCGCGTTCAAAAATAAATCCATCCCCACCGTATACTCCCCACACTCCTTGCCGCCCCACTGGTCCTCCCAGTCGTAAAGCGTCGATACCCGCACACCCAACGCCCTCGCCAACGCACCACGAGTCACAGGGCTACGGTCCTCATCCGCCCGCTTTAAAAACGACTCCACCATCCCCAAAAATTCACCAGGACCAAACTTCCTCGAAAAGGGCGCACTGCACACCAAAATGTTGTGGGGAGGGGTCTCTGTCGCGACGGCCCCCCCGGTAGAGCCAGGGTGGGGTGGGGGGGGGGCTGTTTTTTTTCCGGGCCGCCCACGCTTACGCTTGGGCTCCGGCGGTTGGCAAGGGTAGTCGGCCCCGCTGGTCAGGGCCTTGGGCTGGGCCAGCCGCTCGGCCCGGGTGACATCGATCACGTTGCCGGGGTTGAGATCCGCCATGCTGGGCGTGCTGTCCCGGCGGCTGAGCGGCAAGCCTTGGCTGGCCATGGCGTGTTCAAGGATGCGGGCTTGGTGGCGGGCAAGGTCCAAGTGGGGATCGGGGATGGTGGCCGGGGGGCCATAGTAGGAGACATGAGCCATGGTGGGCATAGTGTGCCACGAACTGACAATATTTGTCAAGACCACAATATCTTGTGACAAAATGTGCCACGTGAAACACACAAGGCTTGCAAATTGTGGTGGCCTAATAATATCAGTAGCTTGCACGCGCCAAAAGTTTACATAATACGGCATATCGGACAATCGCGAGATTATCCATTTCGCCCCGGCCGGCCCCTTGTGGTTGGCGCGGGGCCTGCTTTTTTTATCGGGGCGGGTTGCTCGAGCCCAAATGCAACTGAGTTGCACGCGATGGCTGGACGTGGCCCGCCGGGCGGTTTTCCCCTTCTCTCCTTGCTCGTTTCCGGGGGGGCGAAGTTGTGGGCTTGGACAAAAATCTAAAAGCTCAAATCCGTGCGAAATAGGACTTGGCCCCCATCTCGGCATTGTTGGCCTGACCCCCTGTGGGGATAATACACAACACACAATACCCGAAGAGTCCCCCCCTATGGTGTATCCTATCCCCCCTATATCCCCCCTTCCCTTCTTTCCCCCGGTTTGGGGGTTTTGGTGGTATCGGTCAGAATGACATGGTAGCAAGATTGTATACGTTTCATTTTGAAAAGTTTTTTGGCGTAAAATCAAGGGATCGTTGGATGGCGTTTCAGGATGAAAAGCGACTTGAGATTGTCAGTTTTGGGACGGTGGTTGTCAGTTGTTTTCCGAATTTGGTCAGAATTAATTAATGAGTGATTTGTGGTTGTTGCGTTACATTTGGCCATTAATTGTCAATTTTGGTGTCAATTTATGGAAAAATGGTGACAAAAATTGGAATTATGGGGCCGATGGGGAATTTCTCCCCATGAGTGAAATTGCATGAATGTGCAGTTATATCTGATAGTTATGTGGCGTAAGAAATACTGCCAGAATATTATATTGGCATGGATAGTGCTTATATAATTTGGCAAGCGAGACGAAACGAGGAAACGGGAGGAAATGGAACCATGGAAGCTTACGGAAACCCCAAAGTCCTAACTGCTGGATTGCTCATTAACATTATCACTTGGACCATGGCCCTTGCGGCTTTGGTCCGGATGTAGGGGGGAGAAAATGGAAGCTATCCTACTGTTTTCCACGGAACAAGATGCGCGTGAATACCGTTATAATAACGGCGTTGGTGGGTGGATTTTTACGCCAGACAAAACCGAGCGGGCATACTATGCCTGGCATATGACAATCTTGTTTCCCGCGCATTTAACCCCAAGCGATATTTTACATCACCCCATAACCAACGGCCGATCGGGACAATTGATTGGTGCATAGTCCTCTGACCCTTGCCTCCTATGGGGGCTTGGGTGAGCGGATTAACCATAACCCGTACTGCCCCCGCGAGGGCAAAGGAGAATGAAAATGAATGAAAAGTACAAAGCGAATGATGCGTTTGTGGCGGCCGTGGGCCGATACCTGGAAGCGCATGGGGTGATCCCGGATGACGATCATGATGCGGTGGACACCGGCCCCGGACCCGAAGGCGAAATGAACTGCAAGGTCTGGGCGCTGGCGCATGACCTCTGGGTCGTCCGGCTGGGTCTGCCGGCGGAAACCATCTACTATGCCCCCAGCTATGAGCCGGTGGCGGCAGTGGAGTTGATGGACGCCCTCACGTCGCGGGCTGTGGATCACATCCTTGCCGTGGCCATGGTCCACGGGGCGCGCTCCGACGAGTTTTCCCCCTACACGGTCAGTACCGCCGGTAAGGATAAAGACCTCGGCCCTGTGCGGATCATCCAGACCCGGCACTACTACGGGCCCCGGAGGTCCATCATGTACGTGGGGGGGGTCGCCTCCCCCCGGGAATGGGCGACGGCCGCCGAGGCCCACGCCTGGATTTGGGCTCAAAATGCAAACCCGGTGTATCTGGATCACAACGAGTCCAGCCGCCCCGACTACGTGATTGTTGCGGCTTATTAGGGCTCAGGGCAGGGCTTCCTCGGGAGCCCCACCTTGAACCTTAAACCAAGGGGGAAAAAATGGAAAAGCAGGATGATAGGACGGCGTTGGAACGTCATACCCACTCCATCATTGTGGTGGGCACGGACAGCTTCTTGAGCGGGTGGGGCGCGGCCGAAGGCGGCCGAAGTTTGGCCGGGTGGGCGTGCCGCCCGGAAGACGTGGACAAAGTAGAAGCGTGGGTTCGCGCCCGGTCCGACATGCGGCGGGTAAAAATCCGCTACAATAACTACAAGCCCAAGGGGCCGGGGCACTATCACATTTATTGCGTCCGGCCGGGGCATTCGGCCCTTTTGTAACCCGTACTGCCCCCCCCTCTCGGGGGGCGAAAAGGAGAAAGAAATGAGCGTAATGATTGGCCCTATCGGCTACCTGGGGCGCACCAGCCCCGACCGGTCCCAATCCGAGGGACCGGAAAAAGAATACACCTTCTACCTGTTTCGGCCCCACCGGGATATCCGCGACCCAAAAAACGGACACCTCCTCGCGGCCAGAACGCCCATGGCCGCCACGAAGGAAGCGGAAGCCTTCATGGCCATCCACTCCAAGGGTAACTACTTGGGCTTTGTCCTCGCCACCCACCCCAGGAGGGTAGAAAGGCTCATCGGAGCCGGAGTGCCCGGCAACCAATACCCCACCATCGGGGTCACCGGCTACCGGCATGATATCTGTTGGACGTGGATCGGCCACGGTTACAGTTGGACTGGCCGGCGGTTGGGGGACGACTGGGGCGGTTGCCCGCTGATGAAGCTCCCTGCGTCCTTGGCGATCCCATGGGACGGGACGGGCGACCCTCCCTCGGAACAGGAAGTGGATAACGCCGTTATCCGCCACCAGGCGGAACACCTGTGCGTCGAGGAGACCATGACCCTGTGGGGCGGAACCTGGCCGTATGACATCCTACGCGCCGCTGGCGTTGAGCCCCCTTCCCGTGGATAAGGCATGGTGGGAGTCGCGAATGATTTACCTGGTATCCCTTCACAGGGCGGGGGGCTCCCGGATTCGGGGGTTCCCCCAATTTCTTGTAATCGGCCGGGATGCGGGCCATGCGGCGGAACGGGCTTGGACCCGCTTCATCTTCCTCTTCGACTGTACTGCCACGGGTATGACCGGCGGTCCGGTCCGATATGACGTGGCCAACTGGGGCGAGATCGTGATCCAACCCCTGGACGTACTGCCCGCCGAAAAAATCAAATCACTTTTGCCGCTCATAGAACGGGACTGGGGGACTTGACATGGACGACCTCCTTGTTTTCGTTTACACCCTGGGCCTTGGCCTGGCAGGCTGGTTCCTTGGCGCGGAAATCATCGAAGTCTTTTTCCGGTGGTACTACGGCATGTAGTACTGCCACGGGGCGGCCCACCGGACTGGTGCCCGCTCGCCCTTGAACGGGATATGCAATGACCGATCCAGTAGAACGCTACCCGCCCCCGAAGGGGCTGTACTACACCACCAGGGAGGCCGTGGCGTGGTTTAACGCCCATCGGGCTTGGGCCGGCCTGGACGATGACCCGCCCAGGGTCCCCCTCACCATCGACGCGGTGAAAAAATGGATCCGCTGGGGGAAGTTATGGGCGGTGAAACCCATCGGCTTGGAGAATGGGCCATGGATGATTCCTCCGGACGTTCTTGAGGAATTCGTGAAAAAGCCCCGCCCAAGGGTGGGGAAACGGAAGCGGCGGCCTGGTAGGCTGTACTGCCAGCAGAAAAAGGGGAGGGCACAATGATCTACGTGGTATGGGCCAGCGTTGGGGATAAAAAACGCTGTGGCCCCGAATTCGTCGAAGCGGACAAATCTGAGAAAGCCGCCAGAGAAGGAGTTAACACACTGGCTGGGTTTGTCGCCAGATGTGAAGCGGAATTGACTGAAGGACCTGAAAACTTCCGCTGGAGTCATGGTGATTTACGCGGAGAAGCCACGGCGATCCCGTTACTTCAACTTAACGACCATGTCCTTCGTGATGTATTATCCGACCTGGAAAGGGAGTTCGTGCGTCTATGCCGGATGGAAGAAGAAGGCGACTTTTTTTAACCCCAAAGCGCGACGTCCCCGGGTGGTTAATCCGGGGATCGTCGCTTGCGGTCCGACAGGAGGGGCCATGGAGAGCGTTTGAATCATGACATAGGACATGGCCTCTTGTCAAGGCCCTCCATCTTCCTCCATGTTTTTTTTAAGTTTTTCCACGCCAATTTCACTGGCAAGGCGGAGCCCGCCGAAATAGCATCGTTCCCAGGAGCCTCCGGTTTGGAACACCTCGCATTCGTTCTCGACGCACGGACCGCAGTAATGACCCGTGTCATCGATACATGGGCG
>JAKAGL010000238.1 GCA_021815535.1 bacterium | reverse complement strand
AGAGCCACAAGGCGCGCACCCTGCCCGACCGCCTCCGCAATCAGCGCGCCGGCCCGGCCGAGGTTATCGGCCACGTCGGGGCCGGAAACCGTCTGCACGGCGGCCACGCGAAACGGTGCTGGGGCAATCGTTGGTGTGCAACGTGCTGAACACCAAGTGGCCGGTGATGCTGGCCTTGACGGCGATCTCGGCAGTTTCGAGATCCCGGATCTCCCCGATGAGGATGATTTCGGGGTCTTGCCGCAGGAACGATTTCAGGGCCGCCGCGAAGGTAAGGCCCACTTCGTTGCGCACCAGCACCTGGTTGATGCCGTCGAAATTGAATTCAACCGGGTCTTCCGCGGTGAGTATCTTCACATCCTCGGTGTTCAGGGATACCACGGCGGAATACAGGGTGTTGGTTTTACCTGACCCGGTGGGACCGGTGACCAAAACAAGCCCCTGCGGCGCTTCCAGCCCTTTTTGGAAAACATCCATGGCCCACTGCGAAAAGCCAAGCTTGGTAAGGTCTGTTTGCAACTTGGTTTGGTCGAGGATACGCATAACCACCGATTCGCCGAACAGCGTGGGAAGTATGCTTACGCGGAAGTCGAGCGGCTTTTCGCGTCCGGGAACCCGTATCTTGATACGGCCGTCCTGCGGGATGCGCTTTTCGGCAATGTTGAGGTTTGACATGATCTTGATACGGCTCACCAGCGCGTTCTTCATCTGCAGCGGCAGTATCAGATCCTCGAACAGCGCGCCATCCTTACGATAGCGCACGCGGTAGCGTTTTTCATACGGCTCGATGTGAATGTCAGATACGCCGTTTTGAACCGCTTTTATCAGAATGCCGTTCACCAGCCGGATAAGCGCGGCGTCGACGGTGACCGGCCCCCCTTCATCCTCTTCTTCTTTGGCGATTTCCAGCTCGTCTTCGACGCTGGAGATGATTTCGCCCATGTCATAGGTGTCGGCCACTGACTGTTTGGATGACTTTTTATCTTCTTCTTTTATTTCTTCCTCGGCTGGCAGAAAGGCCTTGTAGTCCTCTTCCGACATGCCGTAGTGCTTTTTATAGGCATCGGCCAACTGCAACAACCGCACGATCTTGCCGCGCACCGGCAACTTGGTTTTGCTGCTGATCTCCTCGATGGCGTTAAAGTTCGTCGGGTCGACCATCCCGCAGATAAGGGCGCCGTCCTGCACTTCCATCGGAATGACCATGTGGGACTTGGCGGTGGCAAGATCGATCAGCTTGATCGCCTCTTCCGTCGGATGTTCCCGGGTGAGGTCAATGGCGGGTATCTGGAGGCTGCGGCCCACAAAAGCAATGATCGCCTCTTCGGAGATATAGCCGAGCTTTATCAGGATGTGGCCGATCCACCCCCCTTTTTTCTTCTGAACCTCTTCCGCCTCTTTAAGCTGGCGGCTGGTTACGCGGCCGTCCTTGCGCAAAAGGTCGGCAAGCTTTTCCCGCTTGGTATCGTCCTGAATCGTCTTTTTAAAGCTCGACTTACGATCATCAACGGCCATTCCGCCACCCTTCCTGTAAAACAAGACCCGTTTATAACGCGGTCATTATATCACCCTGCTTGAATGCCACAAGGGGCGGCGGCATACCGCCTTAAACACCTTCGCGGTCACGCACATACAGATAAGAGCGGCGCGGTTTCATTATTGCTGATTGGCCCGGCAGAGGGTTCTCTGTTATGATTTCAATATTATGGCATTGGGTGATTTAAGCCTCCTGGAAGAGGAAGAAGCCGTACTGGCGCGGGTATTGCTCAAGAATAACCTGCTAACGGAAGAGGAACTGAACCGCTTCCTCGCATTCCGCGAAAGAAGGGGCACTGCTGGGAAAAAATACATCGGCGGCACGTTGATCGATCTCGGCTATATCTCCCAGGCGAACCTTGACGAATACGTCAAGGAAAACTTCGCCCAACATACCGCCTTCCTGCACAAAATAACGAAAGAGGGGTACGTTACGCCGGAGCAGGAGGCGCTGATAAAGAAAAAATCACTGGAAACCAAGGGTGACGTGGTAACAGTCATCAGCGAATTGAACATCATGACACGTGAAAATTACATCCGATTTTTCAACAACCGGGAACCAATCCTCCGGCTGGGAGAGTGGCTGGTCATGAAGAAAAAAATATCCCAGTCACAGCTTGACTATGCGGTAAAGGCGCAAAGCGTCAATTCGCTTGAGGATTATCTGACCTTTCACGACATTATGAATGCCGAAACGCTTGAAAATATAAAAAAGAAGATCGCCGAAACCTACGACTGACACCCTGCTATGGCTGGGCGCATTCGGTAGTATCCCCTTTAGCCTTCTTCACAATATGAGGAATGGCGAGATGCACCGCTTCCAGGTTCTCCACCGCCGCTTTTGGCGCACCGGGCAGATTGATGACCAGAACCGTCCCGATCATCCCCGCCAGTCCCCGCGAAACAACGGCATTCACCGATATTTTCAACGAAGCCGACCGCATCGCCTCCGGAATTCCCGGAAGCTCCCGTTCGATCAGCGGCTTTGTGGCTTCAGGCGTCACGTCGCGCCGGGAGACGCCGGTTCCGCCGCTGGTTAACACCACATCAACCGCCCCGCTATTGACCATCCGCATGATCTCGGTCTGCAACAGCCCTATTTCGTCCGGCACAATGACGGCATGCACCATCGTGTAGCCGTTCTTTTCCAAAAATCCGCGCAAGGCGGGAATACATCCGTCCTCCTTGCCGCCTCCTAAAGAGCGGGAATCGGACGCCACCACTACCCCCACCTTAACCACTGAGTTTTCTCCGGTAGTTGTCCAGGCACTGTTGGGAACAGAAGAATTGGGGAGTGGCGCCGGCATTCACCTTGATAGCCTGATCAGCGGCAATCCATGCGCCGCATGACGGATCCTGCACCATTTCGGCGGCGCCGCTTCCCGGCGCTGAGTCGCGGCCCGTCGGCGGCCGGTACCCGATGGGGCCGTGGGGCGTAATGACCTCAAAATGGAAACTGGCGCGGAATACCCGGCCTAAAAGCCGAATCACAGTAAGAACCACAAACACCCAAAAAGCAAAACGCAGAAGACCCATGAGGTGATTGTACCCGGCACAGCACCGAGCGGCAACTTTGAATATGGACAGTCTGTCTCTTTTCGAATGCAGTGATTGTCCTTTTAACGGACGGCAGCAATATAAAATGCTGTACAATCAGTCCAATAGTAATGGCATGTGAATTGCTCTTTCAGGCTTGGAAATTTTGTTTCTTGACTGACGATTTCCAGCCTGATACTTTTTTGGACGCCGTGAACAAATTTTTGCAATAGGGGAAACAGGGTGTATTTGCACAAGCGTATTTTACCCGCACTGTTTATAGCCGCCATTGCTTTATTCGGCCTTCCCATCGTCAGCCATGCCGCCGATTTTGGCAGCCTGATCAGCCCCGGAGAACTGGGATCGTTCCACTCGGAACTTGATGGACTTTCAAATTGCACCAAATGCCATACTAAAGGCGAAGGCTTGCCGAATACCAACTGTACCGTGGTCGGCTGTCACGCCAGCGTTGCCGCGGCGCAAGCCATCAAGAAAGGGCTTCACGGCGGAGTAGCTGATCAACAATGCGTGAAGTGCCATAAAGACCATAAAGGACGGAGTTACCGCGGCACTGAAGGGGACATCAAAAAATTCGACCATGCCACCACCGGTTACAAGCTTGCAGGAAAGCACACTCCCGTCGAATGCGTCAAGTGCCACCCAAGCCAGCGCAGGGCCATGGCCGCCCAGTTCCTAAAGTACAACACCGGGACCTACAGCCCGAGGCCCAGGGCCTTCGTCCCCGATTCGGCGTGCCTGGCCTC
>JAKAGL010000237.1 GCA_021815535.1 bacterium | reverse complement strand
ATGTGTCAATCAGTTGGTTGACGAATTTCCGTCGCTGCCAACGATATTGGCCCGTGAAGTGGCCTATGCCCCCTTTTCGGCGCAGCGTTCGCCGCATCGGCCGGCTTGTTCGCGCGGCGATGGGTTGTGGATCTCCTTCTGCGGCCGGTTTGCGGGGATCAGGTTGAATTCACCGGATTTCCCGGATACAACGCCAGGGAGATTTTGGAGAGTTTCACCGGAGAGAGGCTTTTGCCTTCGTAACGGGGGGCACAAGCCAGAGCCGTGGCAAACAGGGCGTGTACCACCATGATTGTGGCGACATGGGCATGGAAGCGTTTGGCGCCTTTGATATTCCCGTCATCAGCGCCCCAGAAGAGCTTGCAGCGGGCGTTGACGCGTTCAATGGCCGTGCGGCCCTTATAGCGGCGTTCGAATTCCATGGTCGCACGGGGGATCGGCGGGAACCGCCGCAGGTCAATGGCCTGTTTGACCCGTACCGTCTTGCCGAAGGGTTTATCTTTGTTGCACCGCCCGGCGCTGGGGCAACTCCAGCCCTCATGCCGGGCCGGGCATCGGTATTTGAGGGTGCCACGGGATTTCTCATATCCGGTATAGGCCATTTTGTGTTTGATTGGTGGTTCCGAGACCTTGTCATAGCAAAACACCGTCCCGGCTTCGTCATAGACGATATTGCTGTTGCCATCATGCCCCGGCAGCATGCGTTCCCCTTCCTCCCGCCACATCTGGCGATTCTGCACCACCGGCTTGATATTCTGCTCCCGCAACAACGTGTGGGTTTTAACATCATCGGCGGCTTTATCGTAAGTCATCGTTTCGATACGCCCCTCGGGAAGATTTCCTTGGGCCTGTCTGATGAGTTCCGGTATCTGCCCGGCATCGGATTCGGTGGCCGAGGTAACATGCCAGGCCAGAATCACCTCATGCTTAACATCCACGAGCAAATGGAACTTATAACCGAACCATTCGTAGATCCTGGATATCACGCCATCATCGCTGCGGTACTCCTTGCGTCCCCCCGCCGGCTGCGGCAAGGTCCCGTCGTGCTTACAGGCCTCCTTACTGTCGCCACGGGCGCTAAGGCATGAAGAGTCGCCCGCCGTATGACGCCCCAGGTCCGGCACCACCATTCCCAACTTCTTGAGGAATTGTTCAAACATCTCCCGTAGAAGCGTCAAATGGATCGGCTCTCCCAGAACTTCCTCAAAGCGACTGATATTCCAAGGCTTGGGAACATCCGCCACATTGGCGATGAAAGCCAATTCCCGCAGGGCCGCATTACGCCGCATCTCCGCCAGACAGCTTTCCATCGTGGCATGCCGCAGGAAATAACGCAGCAGATGCACCCGCCAGAGCGTCGGAACCGGATAATCGTCACGCCCCTTATAACGCCGGAAGCGCAAAGCTGAAATCAACTTCTCATCAGGCAGCATTCCCAAAAACAGCTTGAGGGCCACGAGGTCCGGCGAGTCATCAAGAGATTCCCAATTAAAAAGTTTACCGGTAACAGGGATACGCACAGCATCAGCACTCCGCATCGGGCACCACCATGGCACCCCAAGCAAGCATTCTACAACGCAACAGATGCCCGCGTCAAGTGCATGCTGGTGTAAAATTCCGAAAAGATTTTTCACAGAGGGCCTTGTTTCAACGCCATGGCCCATACCCCCCGCGGAATGTGGGGTAACGCTGTTTTCCGCATCCATCGCTTATATGCTTCAGCTCGTAACGCCATTAACATCGCAACCGGCTCTGTAATTTGCAATTTGTATTTGCATCTTTAATGCAAGAGAGTATGCTTTGCGGGCGCGGGAGATATTCGTTGGGATTTCGTCCAACTGGTTAAAAGCCTGTGCAAGCTCAGGGTTGGTGTTGGTAATAGAGGCAATAAAATGCGGTGATTGTAAGCACCGCAAGTTCAAATAGCTGTTTTCTGGAGAAGCAATATGGTCAAAACACTAAAATTTATCGGGTTAGGGGCTGGGGTCATGGTTTCCGCACTGGCGTTCGGGCCATCGGCGCGGGCGGATGTGGTGAATTTCAGTTTCAGCGGAGCGGGCACAAGCGGATCGGGTACGCTGACCGTGACCCCGGATACCGTCGTGGGCGATCCCACCGGAGCGTATACAATCACCAATATCACTGGGACCTTTTCCGATTCAAATACCGGCACCAACATTTCCAATGCGACAATTACCGGATTGGTGCCGATTAACAGCGCCGGTTCAAGCGTCGGCGCGCCGGCACCGGCGGTCCTGAGCTACTATACGGTGACAAATCCACCGCCACACGATACGTCCATTTCGTACGATAACCTGTACTACCCGAATGGATCTCCGATCACATGCGCAAATTACCCGGCATCGGGTGGTTTTCTTGATGTGTACGGGGTGTTGTTCAAACTCAGCAATAACGATGTTGTTGATTTCTGGAGCAATGGAGCAAGCTCCACTTCCCCGTTGAATTATGGCGTTGGTGTCATGGGGCCAAACACCACTGGCACCAGCGCTGATGGTACGGTTCTGGATTTTCAATCCGGCGGAATTTCAGCCGTTCCGGAACCAGGCGTGATCTGGCTGTTTGGGGCAAGCATCGCGATGCTGGTCCTTACCCTGCGGCCTCGCAAAAGTTCCAACTGACTTTGAGTTCATGGCGGGAAACGGTGGCGTTTCAACAGCTTCATGCCACTTATTCAGGCCGTCATGATTCATCAACTTTTCCCGTGCGAGGATGGCACGAGATTTCTCGTTTGAGTTAAAGCTCAGCCATTGCGGGATAACGGGCATATATTCCCTGCGCTGTCGACGCGGAAGCGGGACGTTTTCGTTTGCGATTGCCTGCGGCATGGATTGGTTTCCCGATAAGTATGATCGGCACGGACTTGCCTCCCGCGCCGGACCTACGCCGCGCTGCGGGCGGCGCTCGGGTTTTGCTGGTATGGCTGATCCGGGCTTTGTGCGACTGGTTTGTAGCGGTTGGCAAGCAGGGCTTCAATAATCGCCAATATCACCACCAGCGCCAGTACCCCCGGCATCAGTGAATTGCCTTCACTGGTTTTGGTGAGTTCCTTGACAAGATCGGCGGCTGTGGCGGCTATAAAAATGGTCTGCTTTTTGGGGGCTTCCTTGGCCAGCACCGTGGCGCTTGTGGGGTGCAAATCAGCCTCTCCCGCCGGCACATTGACGACAAATTCGCCGGAATATTTGCCATTAAAGCTTTGCCAGGTATATGTGCCCGAGCGTTGTGCGCCGCTGAATCGCCACACCAGGCGGCCATCGAGCGAGTGCGATGCGGGGACATTCACCGGTGTATGCGATTGCGGTGCGGTCACATTTATTGATATGGCGGCATTCTTGCCTGGAACCGGAATTTCCACGGCCCGGCCCGGTGTCCAGGATGTTATGCCCGCGCTTGCCGCGGCATTTCCCGTGGCTATTCGCACCATCATGGGTAGAAAGGCATTGGTGGCGGCAATATTGCTCCAGCCGCCGCCGGCGCCGGATAGAAACGTATACACCCTGCCATGCCCCAGAGAATGCTGCACCAGCAGCAGCGAATCATCCTGCAGGCGTGAAAGTGCCTTGCCGATAACCGGCGCGTTTCCCGGCAGGCTCCACCGTCCGACGGTGGCCGGGTTGAGGGCCCTCATGTTTCTCCAACGCCATCGGCCACACCTGCTCGAGGCGATGAGCGCTGCTCTTGGACGGCGTGGTATCAAAGTAGCGGCACCCGCCTGGACACTTCGCCTGGCGGGGCGTATGGCCGAAGCCGTTCGCGCGACGACCGGTTTGCCGATACTCTTTGACCGGTGGAAAGCGGAAGAAATCGTCGGGGGATATTGGGCCTGTTCAAATAGCCAAGCGCGCAGCC
>JAKAGL010000236.1 GCA_021815535.1 bacterium | reverse complement strand
TGCTATCGTTTGTTAAATTCCTTTGGTGCGGCAATTTCGTTCTGCACTGGGTTATAATCGTGCCGATGCAAACGATACATGATGCAGTGAATTGGCTCAACGGCTACCTGTGGGGCACGCCGATGCTGGCGTTTCTGTTCGGCTCCCATTTGTTCCTTACATTCCGTCTCCGCTTTATTCAGCGGTATACGTGGCGAGGGATCAAGCTATCGTTGCAGCGTGTTGAAGATAACAGTGAGGGGGATGTATCGCATTATGGGGCTCTCACCACTGCGTTGGCCGCCACCATCGGCACTGGCAACATTGTGGGGGTTGGCACCGCCGTGGCGATTGGCGGGCCAGGAGCGGTGTTGTGGATGTGGTTAACCGGTGTGTTTGGCATCGCCACCAAGTATGCCGAGGCGGTGCTGGCCGTAAAGTACCGCGTAAAAACGGAAGACGGTACGATGCTGGGCGGGCCGATGTATGCCATAGAAAAAGGGATGGGAATTAAGTGGCTGGCGGTACTGTTCAGTATATTCACTTCGATAGCCGCCTTCGGCATTGGAAACATGGTGCAATCCAATTCCATCGCAAGTCTTGCCCATGATGAATTCAGTATTTCCCCCTGGGTGACCGGCGGGGTGATAACGCTTATCACGGCGGTGGTGGTGTTGGGCGGTATTAAATGGATTGCACGGGTATGTGAAGGGCTGGTGCCGATGATGGCAGGGGCCTATATCGCGGGATGCACCTATATTCTTTTTTACAACCTTTCGTATGTTTTGCCCGCCTTGGGGCTTATCGTAAGATCCGCCCTCAGTCCGCATGCGGCGGGCGGCGGATTTGTGGGGGCCACGGTTATGATAGCGGCCCGATATGGCATTGCCCGCGGCCTGTTCTCAAATGAATCGGGTCTTGGCTCCGCGCCAATAGTTGCCGCGGCCGCAAAGAGCAAGAATCCAGTGCGGCAGGCATTGGTATCCGCTACCGGCACATTTTGGGATACGGTGGTAATTTGCGCCCTGACGGGGCTTGTGTTGGTCACCACCATGATGCGCCAACCGGAGATCGCGGTGGGGCAAAACGGTGCGTTGCTGACCAAAGCGGTATTCGGCAATATCCCGGTCATTGGCCAGCCATTGCTGGTTTTTGCGTTGCTGACCTTCGTTTTTTCGACCATTTTGGGATGGTCCTATTACGGTGAACGCGCGGCGGAATATTTATTTGGGAAAATGATTATCAGGCCGTACCGGGTTGCGTGGGTGGCCGCCGTTATGGTGGGGGCCGTGGTGCCGTTGCCGCTGGTATGGGATTTCGCCGATATGTCAAACGCGCTGATGGCTATACCGAACTTGGCGTCGTTGATCGCGTTGAGCGGCGTCATTGTGGCCGAAACGCGCCTTCACCTCTGGACCGGTGAATCCGTTACGGCTGATGGCGGGTTCATGTCTCCCGCTGTGGAACCGGTGCCGGCCGAGGAGGAAGAGTCATGACTTCTTGCCGAACGATGATATCAACATTGCCGGGACAGCAATTGCTTCAGCGGCATATCCATGATTGTACGATACGTATCGGAGTGTAGTAGTGGGAAAAACCGTCGCATCCTTGATCATGATGCTGCTTTGTTACTCAAGTGCCGGCGCCTATGATTTGGTGGTTCCATCCGATCTGCCCATGATACGCTGGGGATTTGAGTTTGTGTATAACGAACAATACCCCGAAGCGGAAAAGATATTTCAGGAATACATCAATAAGCACCCTGACCGGCCAGAAGGCTACTTTTTCATGACCGGGCGGTATGCGGAATACATGAACTGTTATCATGACCGTTCAGCGATGCCGCTGTTCGAGACGTGGGCGAAGCGAACCATGGAAAAGGCCACGGCCTTCAATGCCACCCATCCCCGCGACCCAACGGGCCACTTTTATCTGGGAAACCTTTATGGCTATATGGGGCTGCTGGATGCGCAACAGCAAAATCTTGTTTCGGCGTTTCTCAACGCGGTGAAGGCAAAAAGCAGTCTCGAAAAAACGCTTGAACTCGATCCCACGGCCGAAGACGCTTATTTTGGCCTGGGCTCCCTTTACTTTTATGGCAGCAAGAAGCATATGGAAGAAGGGGGGATGGTTGGATGGATTGTGAAGAAGTTTATAACCCATGACCGGGATATGCGGCAGGAGGGAATTGAAATGGTGCAAAAAGCCGTGGCCCATGGAGGGATTACCGCCGATTCGGCTTTCAGCACCCTGATGTGGTTGTTGATCATCGAGGAGCATTACGATCAGGCATGGCCGATGGCCACCGAGATAGTACGCCGCTGGCCCAAGGATAAGCATGGGTATTGGGCAGAAGGGCGGATCAGCCTTTTGCGCGGTCAATGCGCCGCCGCAACCGGCTATTTTAAGCAGATCGCCGATATCATAAAACAGCAGAACATACCGCTTGACCGTTTTCCGGAGGTAGAGATCGCCATTGAGCTGTCATCGCTTTGCGCTACGGGCGACGAGATAAGCCACGCCGACCGGGAAGGACGGATAAACGCCCTTCGTGTCCGTTTAGCCGCAAATCCGAATATACAATTGGAATATGCCAATTCAAAAGGGGTGGTCAAGGATTTCAGCGCCCTGCTTGAAGGAATTGATAAACGGCAATTCATACAACCGGGAAAAAATGGCAGCAATTAAATGTTTATATCAAATCCGTTGCTGTATGAATGTAGAATGGTAACAAATGTATATCATGTGGTTTAGCTTCGGCCATTTTTTGTTGTATCGCCATTCATCTTCCCTTCTCATTTGGCTAATATGTAAAAGATGCGCTAGATGATAAAAAAAATACAGACAGCTCAGCTGTGCTCAGGCATGTTCGTGCACGACTTCAACTGCGAGTGGGTTGAAAACCCCTTTTTCGCCTCGCAACTTCTTATTAAAGACGAAAAGATGATCGCAAAGGTTGTAAAGGCCGGTATTCAGGAACTTTATATCGATACCGCAAAAGGTATCGATCTTGCGGGCGGCGAATCCGCTTCGCATGTTCGCCGTGAGATTGACAAAGTGGTCGCCAAGATTTCGGAAGACATCCCACGTGAAATTTCCATACCCATGGCAGAGGAACTGCACGCGGCGAAAAAGGCGCATTCCGCCGCGAAGAAAATCGTTACCAATGTTATGCACGATGTCCGAATGGGAAAACAGGTGGAGATGGAAGCGGTAAATGGAGTAGTTGAGCAGATGGTCGACTCCATTTTCCGCAACAAAGGGGCGCTTTCCAGCCTGAGCCGGATAAAGTCCAAGGATGAATACACGTTTTTCCATTCAGTCAATGTTTGTGTGCTGATGGTGGCGTTTGCGAAGGGGCTGGGAATGCCGCGGTCGGTAATAAGCCGGGCGGGGGTGGGGGCCTTGTTGCACGATGTGGGAAAGATGGCCGTGCCTGACGGCATTTTAAACAAGGAAGGCCGCCTCACCGATGAAGAATTCGTCCGGATGAAAGACCACGTTACCCAAAGCCGCATTATCCTTGAAAAAACCCCTGGCATAACGGAGGAAGCCATTGCCGTAGCCGCGCAACATCACGAACGGTTCGATGGTTCAGGCTATCCGAACAGATTGAAAGGGGAGGAAATCTCGGAGTTGGGACGAATGGCCGCTATCGTCGATGTATACGATGCGATCACTTCCGACCGATGCTATCACAAAGGCTTTAGCACGTCTGAAGCGTTGCGCAAAATATTTGAATGGGGCAAATACCATTTTGATCCAAAAATGGTGGAGCTGTTTATCAAGGTTGTGGGGATTTACCCGGTGGGGACCATGGTACGGCTTGAAAGCGGCCTTGTTGGGGTGGTGAAAGAACCGGGTATGGAAAACCTGTTGATGCCGGTGGTAAAGGTTT
>JAKAGL010000235.1 GCA_021815535.1 bacterium | reverse complement strand
TCCGATCTCGCTCATGCGGGGCTTGATCCGTTTTTCCATGAGGGGCCTGTCTCCCCATATCTCCTCGAAACCATTTCCAATTATTACCCGCCTGTTCCCCGTCCCCCTTCCGCTTGATTCCTCCGGTCAATTTTAGGTAAACGCCCGAGGTGCGTCTGTGCGCGCGGATTCCGCGCGGGGGCCGCCTATGCGGCGTCAACAATGGGGTTTTTAGGCATGTTTTATTCATCTTGAGGAATTATGCATAGAAGATTTTTTGAAATACTGATATTGAGCGCCGCCTTTTGCGCGGCGATGGCGATGCCCGCATTTGCCGAAGAACCGGCGGCAGAGGCTCCGGCGGCGGAACAACCTGCGGCTCCAGCGGCGGGGCCGGCAAAGCACGAAGGCCCGGCTTTGGTGCTCGAAGACGTTGTCATTACCGGTACGCGCGAAAAGGAAACCAAGGCGGAAACGCCGTTGGCCGTCGGTGGCGTGAAGGAAAAAGAAGTTGAGGAGGTGCGGCCGCAGCACCCGGCGGAGATAATGGGACGGGTGCCCGGCGTGTATGTGAACGTGACCGGCGGCGAAGGGCATATGACCTCCATCCGCCAGCCGATGACCACCAACCCGGTGTATCTGTTTCTTGAGGACGGCATTCCGACCCGCTCCACCGGGTTTTTCAATCACAATGCGCTGTATGAAGTGAACATCCCGCAATCGGGCGGCATCGAAGTGGTCAAGGGGCCCGGTACGGCGCTGTACGGCAGCGATGCCATAGGCGGCATCGTGAACGTGCTCACCCGGCCTGCGCCGGTTGATCCCGAGGCGGATCTGACATTGGAAATGGGCGGATTCGGCTACCGGCGCGGATTGGTATCCGCGGGCGGCGGCGGCATTGGCGTCAACCTGAATTCGACCCACACCGACGGCTGGCGCGATTCCACCAAGTTTGACCGGCTGGCCGGCACCGCCCGGTGGGATGTGGAAACCGGCGCCGGTTCACGCGTTAAAACCGTTCTGGCCTATTCAAACATTGATCAGCAGACCGCCGGTACGTCGCAGATCTCGGCGGCCGATTACGAGAACAACCCCACCACCAATTACACGCCGATCTCTTATCGAAAGGTCAAGGCGCTCCGTCTTTCCTCGGCGTATGAAAAGGAATCGGCCGATACGCTGCTCAGCATCACCCCGTATGTTCGGTCGAACAGCATGGACATCATACCGAACTGGTCGCTGTCCTACGATGCCCAGCGCTACACCACCGCCAACGACTCACTTGGCGCGCAGGCCAAATACCGCGTTGATTTCGAGCCGTTGCGCACGCGCGTCATCGTGGGCGCCGATGTCGATTACAGCCCCGGCCGTTACGACGAGGACAAGCTGGCCACCTCCAAGACCGGGAACATCTTTACCGGCTACACCCTTGGCGTGAAGACCTACGATTACAAGGTGACGTATCAGGGAATATCCCCCTATGTTCATACGGAGTTTTCCCCCACGGATAACCTGCGCCTGAATCTCGGGCTGCGTTACGACAACATGGGATACAGCTACAATGACAACCTGACCGGCCCGGCCGTCGACAACAAGCACCTGCGCCCCGCCAGCACAAACGTCAGCTATACGCATTTCAGCCCGAAGGCAGGCCTTACCTACCGCTTTGCCGATTCGCTGAGCGGCTTTGTTTCATACCGCCACGCGTTCCGCGCCCCTTCGGAAGGGCAGCTTTTCCGCCAGGGACAGGCGGTCAGCACGGTCGATCTCGTGCCGGTGAAGGTGGACAGCTATGACCTCGGCCTGCGCGGCGAGGTGGGAGAGGCCTTCGGCTGGGAAATATCCACCTACTATATGACGAAGAAAGATGACATCGTCAGTTTCACCAACACCGCGGACAATACCCGCGAAACGCTCAATGCCGGCGAAACGCTGCATCGCGGCATTGAAACGGGGATCACCGCCAGCCTGACCGAAACCGTAGGGATGGAGATCGCCTATTCCTACGCCAAGCACACCTATGTGAACTGGAGCCCGAAAACCGGCCTGAATTACGACGGCAAGGAACAGGCATCGGCGCCGAATGAGATCGGGAACGTGCGGTTGAACTGGCATCCGGCAATGCTCGGCGGCGGCCGCGTAGAGGCGGAATGGGAACGCCTCGGCAGTTATTGGATGGATGATGACAACACGCACAAATACCCCGGGCACGACCTGTTCCACCTGCGGGCTTCCTACAAGGCTGGCGGCAATCTGGAGATCTTCGGACGTGTCGCCAACCTGATGGATACACGTTACGCCATGTTGTCGGCTTACACCGTGGCATCGGGTGAACAGTTCGCCCCCGGTATGCCGCGTACGTTCTCGGCGGGCATTGAATACCGCTTTAAATGAGGATATCTACCATGTTTGGAAAGACAACAAAGGGGGCCGCCGCGCTGGCGGCCTCCCTGCTGATCCTTGGAAGCGCAACGCCGGTCTGGCCCGCCGAGCCGGGCCGGGATATGGAATTCGGGGAGGCCGCCGGCATATCTCATTCCACCAAGGGGGTTTCAACACCCGCAATGGCGATGGATGCAAAGGGTGCGGTTTACCTGGCGTGGTTCGAGGAAGAAAAGGACCACACCGTTTTCTATGTCGCCGGGTCGGCTGACGGGAAAAAATTTCCGGCGCCTGTCGCCGTGAATGGCGCAAACGACGAGCCGGCCGGTATCCACGCCTCTCCTTCCATCGCCCTAGGGCCGAATGGGGACATCTATGCCGCGTGGAGCACTCCCCGCGCGGGAGCGGCGTTCGGGGCCGAGCTTATATTCAGCGCTTCGCATGACGGGGGAAAAACATTTTCTCCCGCCGTGAAAGTGAGCGACTCGCCGAAACCAGCGTCCGCCGGGTTCGAGTCGATGGCGGTGGGGCCGGATGGTTCCATCTATCTTGCGTGGCTCGATGGCAGGGAGAAAGCGACCGCCGGTTCGGCAGCCTATTTTGCCGTCTCACGCGACGGCGGCAAAACTTTTTCGGCAAACGTGAAGATCGACGGCAACTCCTGTCCCTGCTGCCGCACCGCGTTGGCCATTGCCCCGGATGGGTCCATATATGCCGTGTGGCGCAAGGTGTTTGCGAACGATGTGCGCGAGATGGTGGCGGCCTCGTCGCGCGATGGCGGAAAAACATTCAGCCCCCCCGCCGTTGTTGGAAACGATAAATGGGTTATCGCCGGATGTCCCCATCGCGGGGCGGGACTGGCTGTGGATGCCACGGGCAAGCTGCACGTTATCTGGTATTCGGAAGGGGGCGGAAAACCGGCCATCTATTACGCGGTGTCGAAAGACCAAGGTGTGACGTTCGCAAAGGAAGAGGTTGCGGTTACGCCGGGATTTTTCCCGGATCATCCGGCGCTTGCGGTGGCGGATGAAAATGTTTACCTGGCATGGGAGGAAGTAACCCCTGTTTTCGGGCACATCATGTTCAGGGAGGCGGCCGGCGCGGTTGCGCGGCGGCTGAGCGATGGAGCGCGGAGGTCTTCCTCGCCGGTGATCGGCGTGAATGCCTCCGGCGCGCTGGCGGTGGCATGGTCCAAGGATGAAATGCGCAGTACCCGTTCGCTGATGCGCGTGGCCCGGTGACGGCAAGATAACAGGAAGAGGTGTTATGCAATACATGATTGATTTTGTGGCCCACAGTGATTATTGCATGAGGTTGCTGATGGTTATCAGCATTGGTTCGATAACGGTGATGGCGGCAAAGATCGGCGAATTCAGGAAGATCGGCCAGGAAGTGCGTGCGCTCGGCCGGATAACGGCACTGGAACAGACAGCGCAGTTGCCCGAAGGAATCATCAGGCAGGTATTTGGTGAAATAGCGGCCTACGGGAATGGCGCCTCACGCGAACCGTTTATCCAAACCAAGATCGGCAGGCTCGACGGAAAATAGATG
>JAKAGL010000024.1 GCA_021815535.1 bacterium | reverse complement strand
GATCTGAAGTTAACGGCGTCCGCAGTTCGTGGCTTATGTTTGCGATGAAATCGTCCTTGAGGCGGTTGGCATTGTGCAGCCGTTCGTTTATCTGTTCAAGGTCGTTCGTTTTCTCCGTCACGGTATTTTCCAGCGACTGGTTGATAATGGCGAGTTTGTTTTGGAGAGTGGCCATCTCGATGATCTGCCCGATCGAGCTCACCATCGGGGCAAGGGCGCGCATGATGTGTTCGTCAAAAAATCCCGGGGAAGGATGCGAAAAATTCGCCACGCCAATGAGCCGTTCCCGGAAAAGCATCGGTATGCAGGCAACCGATCCCTGTACGGGGCCGCTGCCGCCTTTGATGAACGATGCGTCGGTGGCGATGTCGTGGATTATGACCGGGGCCATCGTTTTGGCGGCGATGCCAGCCGCGCCCATGCCAGTTCTCAGCGAAATGCCTTCTTTGGGATGATGTTTTCCTTCCAGCGTTTCAAAATAATCCATCTGTCCAGCCCCCGCCGCGTGAATCAGCAGATCGCGCGTTTCGTCATACCGCATGATGGAGCACTGGTCGAAATTAAACGCGTCAATGAAAATTTTCACGATCCGATGGGGAATTTCCGCGGCCTCGCCACAGGTGCTGAGAATATTGGAGAGACGGGTAAATGCGGAAAGGAGCAGCATGGCACGCTGGAAATCGGTGTTCATGCCATGCAACGAATCCGCGACCGCGTCGGCCTTGTGGCATTTATTGTCAAACCCGGTTTTCAGGGCGGCAACTTTTTTGGCTATGTTCCGTTCGCGCGTAGACAGCCCTTTGGCCGCGCCGGGGATGTCCGCCGCCAGGCCGCCCTTGGCGCGCATGATCGCTGCGATGACATCGGCCAGCGTGGTTGTTCCGGTTTTTTTCTTAGATGGATTCGCCATACCAAAACGGATTATATATCATTTCGCCGCATACACAGATCGCGGCGGCGCGGAGAGGGATGTTAGAAGTAAACACGAAAATCCGCATAAAGCGAAAGAGGGTATGAGCCGTATTCGCTTTGCATTAACCCGGCCGTGGCCGGTTCCCCGCGGGGAATGTTGAGGCCGAGTGCAAGCTCGCTTTCATCGCCGAGCGAATAGACGCCGTAAAACGCAAGCGCCTGAGAACCGTCATTCCAATTCGCCAATGCCAGCAGTTGTCCGGTCAGCAGGGGTGTGAATTCGTATGAGAATCCCAGCGCGCCGTATTCCCGCCCCGGATATATTGAGCCTGGCCGATACGCGGCGGGAGAGAACGCTCCCGCGCCGTTATGGAAATGTTCGTACCTGATCGTGAGGGAATCGGGAAACCGGTGTTCGGCGCCGGCGGCGATTTCTGTCCATGTGCCAGACGCGCTTTCGCGGCGATGCCCTTCGGCGCGAAGGCCAAGCCATGAAAAAAGCTCCCCCTGCAGCGAGCCGCCAAGTACGGTGTCATCTTTTATTTTCCCCCCCAGCAACGCCCACTCAAACCGGGCGAAGGTGGCAGCACCGCGTACGATGGTTGATCCACCGCCTGCATCAATGGAACCGGCATAACCGTTCGCTCCAGCGGGGTCCGCTGTGTATCCGAGCACGGTAATAACTGACAGTTGTGAAAGTTCCCCCAAACGGAGATCAAGACGCGCGGCATCGACGCCCGGCTTGTACGTGCGGTAAAAAGTTTGTGCCGCGAAGGGGGCGAAAAAATCGTTTGGCGTGAAGT
The DNA here is from genome assembly GCA_021815535.1 of bacterium. Classification (GTDB taxonomy): domain Bacteria; phylum Nitrospinota_A; class UBA7883; order JACRGQ01; family JACRGQ01; genus JACRGQ01. Next base: position 15,064 of record JAKAGL010000024.1, on the reverse strand, counting down.
AAAAACAGGTAGCCAAGCCGATGGGCTGCCGCCCCGCGCGAAGATCGAACCGGTCAGCGGAGAGCGTGAGGAACAGTTGGTCGATGGCGAACAGGGCCGAGCCGCGCTTCTCGTCGCTCAGCGTCCATTCAAACGCCCCGCTTCGCTCTACATTCACGGCTTTACGCTGGTCGGAGCCGGCATAGGAGCCGGACAGGTGGCCGTTGAAATCAAGTGCCAGATGCGGTCCAGAACGTCCCGTAATGATCAGGCGTCCCTCGGCGGCAACTGCGCCGTCATCCCTCACGGTATACAGCGCTGGGTTGTCCGGATTGCGGCTAACCACGCCGTACAATCCCAGCATGCCGCGCGCCTCAACATAATTTTCGCCTTCTCCGTGATCATAAAAGGCACCGGCCCGCGGAGCGATGGCAGCCAGCAACGCCACCGTGAGGAAGAATGCGCGCGGAGCGATCATCCTTTCCGTTCGTCTCCGGCCAACTTGCCGTCACGCAGGGTGATTATGCGGCGCGCACGATCCATCACACGCTGGTCATGCGTCGAGAACAGAAACGTGATGCCGTGGGAGATGTTGAGGTGTTCCATGATGGAAAGCAGCGACGCGGCGGTTGCCGAATCAAGATTGGCGGTCGGCTCATCGGCTAAGATCACGGCTGGTTGTGTGACCATCGCCCGTGCTATCGCCACCCGTTGTTGTTGACCGCCGGAGAGTTCTTCCGGACGGCGGTTCTCCAATCCCTCCAACCCGACTTCTTTCAGCATCTCCATCACGCGCGCGCGCCGTTCTCTTTCGGGCATTCCCTGAAGGGCCAAAACGAACTCGGCGTTTTCATAGGCGGTGAGCACCGGGATGAGGTTGTATGCCTGAAAAACAAAGCCGATCCGGTCACGCCGCATGGTTGAAAGCGCGGTGCGGCTGAGATCTGCCAAATCGTTTCCTTCCAGCGTAACGCGCCCGGCGGTTGGCACGTCCAGCGCGCCGACAATATTCAGGATGGTGGTTTTGCCGCTGCCGGAAGGGCCGCAGAGCGCGGTGAAATCCCCTTTGTCCACCGCAACGCTAAAACCGTCGATGGCGGTCACGTTGATCTTTCCCTGATGGTAAACCTTGGTGACGTTTTCCAATTTTATGATCGGCCCATTATCCACGGTATTCCCCAATTAAATGCCGCGCATGCTTTCCACCGGCGGTATCCGGCTGGCTTTCCAGGCCGGGTACAACCCGGCGGCAAGCGTCAGTGAAAAAACACCGGCCATGATGACAACCAAGCTTTCCCAATATAACCGCATTTTAAGCACCGTTTCCAGCGGCACGCCCCCCGCGTCGTATCCTTCGGGTATATAGCTTGCGAGGTCGATGCCAGTTTGGTGCATGAACCAGTACCATGGCACGGCGATGAGGCCGCCGATGACCAGCCCCAGCACGCCGATGTAGAACGATTCGGCAAGTACGAGGAGGAACAACTTTTTTGGATCCATCCCCACGGCGAGCATAACACCGAATTCGTGTTTGCGTTCCAGTACGCTCATCAGGATGGTATCCAGTATTCCCGCCGCCACCAACAGGCCCACGAAGAACTGGTACAGAACGTTGGACGCATGGTCGATGGAGATGAGACCGGCCAGTTCGGCCTGCGTTTGCGGCCACGGCAGGATTTCGGCGTTCTTTAGCCTCAAGCGGGTTGCGAGGCGGCTGCTTATTTCGGGGGCGCGGCGCTGATCGTCGATAAACGCCGCAATCAGCGTGGCATCCTGCGGACCGTAATGCAGGGCATGGCGGAGGCGGTCGATGGGCAAAAGGATAACCCCGCCATCCACGGTTTCGGCGCCGGTGCGGAAAATGCCGCCAACGCGGGCCATGCCGCTGAATATTTCGCCATTGATATCGGCGCTGGTGTAAATAAGTTTTTTGCCGATATGGAGATTGAGTTTTTCCGCCAGCTTCATCCCGATCACCACTTCGGGGTCGTCCGCGCCTGTGAAAAGCTTGCCTTCCTTCAGCGCACTGATGAAAACGTTGCGTTGAGCCGAATCATGGGCCGGGTCGATGCCGATCATTGTGCCTCCCACGCTTTTCGAGGCGGTGGCGAACATCCCCTGGCCAAAAATGCGCACCACGGCGTCGACCACACCGCCGTCACGCAAAACGGTCTCGCGGATGGCATCGCAGTTGTGTATCCGTTTGTTGATGGTGGGGCTTTCAAAATAATCCCGCGGCGCGACCGTTACGTGGCCGTAGCCCATCTTGGCGCTGGTATCGATCATATTGGCATAACTCCAGTCCGCCGTGCCGGTGAACGTGAGTGAGATGAGCAGTCCTCCGGCGACGGTAGCCGCGGTGATAAGGGTGCGCCGACGGCGGCGCATAATGTTGCGCCACGCCATGCTGAAGTGCCGCTTCATGCCGTTCATCTCAAGCGCTCCGTATGCTTTCCACCGGCGGCAGGCGGCTGGCTTTCCACGCGGGGTAAAGGCCCGCCAGCAATGCCAAACCGAAAATCGCGGCGGCGATGCCGGCCACATCCGCGGGATAGTAGATTACCCGCATGACCGGATCCAGGGGCACACGGCTGAGGTCATACCCCTCCGGCAGGAGCGAGCCGAGATTGTATCCCCAGCGGCTGAGGTAGATGTAAAACGGCGAATTGACCACCACGCCCAGCATCAGCCCCAGCAACCCGATGAAGAACGATTCCGTCAACACCAGCCGGAAAAGAAATAGGGGGGATGAGCCGACCGCCAGCATCACGCCGAACTCGCGTTTGCGTTCCAGTACGCTCATCAGGATGGTGTCAAGAATGCCCGCCGCCACCAGCAAGCCGATGAAGAACTGGAAAAAAAGGTGGGATATGTGATCGATGGTTATCATGCCAGCGATCTCTGTTTGGGTTTCACTCCATGTCCATGTTTCGGTGCCGGGAAAGGCCTGGGCAATGATGGCGGTGCGAACTTCAGATGCCCGCCGCTGGTCGTTCAGAAATACGGCAACCAGCGTAGCTTCGTTATCCGAGTAGCCCAGCATGTGGCGAAGTTTTTCGAGTGGAAGCAGGATGACTCCGCCATCGACCGCTTCCACACCGGTCTGGAAAATGCCGGTGACGCGGGCCAGGTCGCTCACGATATTGCCGTGCACATCCGCGGCAGTGTAGACCAGCTTCTTTCCCAGCTTGAGGTTCAGTTTCTCCGCCAATCGTATACCCACCATGACTCCCGGTTCATCGGCGGTATGGAACAGACGGCCGGTGGCGAGCGATCTCAGGAAGAAGTTATGCTCGGCTGTTTCCCGCGCGGGATCAATGCCGATAATGCTCCCTCCCACGCTTTTAGTTGCCGTGGCGATCATGCCTTCCGCCATGATGCGCGGAATGGCGCGGGTGACGTTTGGCAATGCCTCCGTGATCGAAAGCAGTTTCGCGTCGGCGGTGAACCGTTTGTTTGCCGATGGGCTTTGCAGGTATCCGGCCGGTTCAATCGTCACATGGCCAAGCCCCATCTTTGCGCTGGTGTTCACCATGTTGTCCCAGTTGTGATTGGCAATGCCGGTGAATAAAAGGGTGACCCACAAACCGGTCGCCACCGAAAGGGCCGTAAGCAGGGTGCGTCTGCGCCGCCGCAGAAGGTTCCGCCATGCCAACCGCCACATCATGGCATCACTGGTGGTGGAGAGCTTCCAGCGGTTTGAGCAGGGCGGCCTTCAGCGCCGGATAGATGACGGCCGCCAGTACCATGACAAACATGAACCAGACCGGCATGGTAAGCGTTCTTGCGGTCAGTTTGCAGTACCAGATCGGGTCAAACGCCATGCCGGCGAGTGACGCGCCGGAAGAAAGGGACGAGAGGTCTATGCCGTGTTTCTCAAAATGGCGCACCACCGGAATGCCGGCGCCGAGCGCCAATACGTTTGCGATCACCGCCTCCAGCATCGCTTCGGCCATGATAAGGGAAAAGACCTGCGGCGGAGTGACGCCAATGGCCTTCATGACGCCGAATTCGCGTATACGTTCAAAGACGTTCATCAGCATGGCGTTAAGAATGACCATGCCGACGGCGGAGTAGGCGATGAAAAGCATGAAGAGGAGCGAGGTATCCATTACGTCGATCATCTTGGCCAGCACCGGTTGCAGCTGGCGCCAGTCCTTGACCTCCATCCCCGGCGCCAGCGCGGCCACGGTGCGGGCCGCTTCGGACAAGTCGCGATCTTTGTTCACGCGCGTCACGGCGATCTCGTGCGTTCCTTCCGTGACCCCCATCAGGCGGCGGAATTCGGTATCGACCATGAGGAACCCGCCCTGGTCGATCGCGTCTCCCACGCTTTTGAGGATACCGCGTACGAAGTAAATATCATTGGCCATGGAGCCGTCGGCGGCTTGGCTGACCACAACGATCTCGCTGCCCAGTTTAACGCCGAGGGTGTGGGCCAATTTTTTGCCGATAACCACGTTCTTTGGCTTATCCGCCGAAAGCCAGGCGCCTTCCATCACTTGACGGTCGATCATCGTTACTTTCGGCTCATTTATCAGATCGACACCCCGCATCCATATCCCCGCGGAAGTGCCGCTGGCCGCCGCGAGGCCGAAACCGAAAAGGCGTGGCGTGGCGTTGAAGCCTGCCGCTTTCAGTTTGGCCACGAGTTCATTGGGATCCGGCACCCGGGTGTACAGATCGGGGTCGCCGAGGTAGCCGGGGGCGTGTATCTGGATGTCTCCCAGATATACTCCGACGGCGTTTTGCTCCATCGTATACAGCAATCCCTGCCCCAAGGCGGCGAAGAAAAGCATGATGAACCCCGCGAAGGCCATCGAGCCGATGGTAATGGCGCTGCGCACCCGCTTGCGGCTGATGTTGCGCAACGCCATCGGGATGATCCTCATCTATTTTTTCCTCAGCGAGGCGAGGGAGAACAGATCGTCGCGGAGCGGCACGTTGAATTCCAGAGATTCGTGCACTATTTCAGTGTATTCATCCGGCTTGTCGGCCGGCACCACTTTCAATACGGCGGGTATTATACGGCCGCTGAAGTTTTTCAGGTCTGTGAAGGTCATACTGCGCGCGAGGTTCATGTCCTCGTCGTAATATAGTTCCCGTACCGGTATTTTCTCGTCCCTGACGGTAAGGATGATCTTGCCCCAGACGACAGCGGATTCCGGCTTTGGCAACAAGGTAAATTCCATAAGGTTCATGCCGTCCCTCATCCCCTCGAAAGTGACCTCGGGGTGATAATCGTCCAGCATGCGGGATTCCTTCACCAGATCATCGTTGGTGAAGTGGCTTCCCATCCACGAGCCCATCATCATCCCGCTGGTGAGGCGGATGGTGCGGTCGGTCTGCGGCAGGTAGGTGAAGATGTCGTTGCCCGATTTTAACGTGGCGGTATCTTTTTCCTTCAGTGGCAGGACGATGCGGACCAGCGACCGGTCTTTTCCTTTGCTCCAGCCTTCCATCTTGAGGTTGCGTGAGTAATTGCGCGTTTTCACGTGCATCAGCATGATGCCGTGCGATGACTCGCCGCGCCACATATCGTCAATGCTGTTGAGGATGCGGGCCGCCTTTTCGCGCGGCGTTTCGGCGGCGGCGGGAAAGGGGAGGAGCAATGCCGCCAGCAGTACAAGCATGAAAGGGTTCATTATTCGTACCTCAGATGCGTTTGTTGAACTCAGTGTAGATTCTTTATGCGCGGCGGGCAAGGGCCAAAACAGCGGCGGTGCGGACGGGTTATTCGTACCTCAAAGCGTCTATCGGATTGAGCTTTGACGCCTTGTATGCGGGGTAATAACCGAAGAAGAGGCCCACCCCGCTGGAAAAGCCGAAGGCGAGCAGGATGGAGGCCGGGGTGATGATGGCCGGCCAGTTGGCGAAGTAGGAAATAACCTGCGACAAGGTGATCCCCAGCACGATGCCGATCGTTCCGCCAATAAGGGAAAGCGAAAGCGCCTCGATGAGGAACTGGAATTGGATGTCGCTCGCGCGTGCGCCCACCGCCATGCGGATACCGATTTCCTTTGTCCGTTCGGTCACGGAAACCAGCATGATGTTCATGATGCCGATGCCCCCAACCAGTAAAGACACCGAGGCAATTGCGGTCAGCAGCAGGCTGATGATGCCAACCATCTGTTCGGCGGATTGAAGTATCTGGGTAAGGTTCCGGACCGTGAAGTCATCATCCTGCTTCGGGCCGATGTGATGGCGTTGCCGGAGCAACGCGTTGATCTGTTCCTCGGCTACGTCGAGTTGGTCGAAGCTTTTGGCTTTTACAAATATGATGCGGACGTATTCCCCCGGCAATCCCCCCAGCACCTTTTTTTGGGCTGTGGTGACCGGCATGTAAATGGTATCGTCCTGGTCGCGCCCGTCAAGCGATTCCCCTTTTTTGTCCAGGATGCCGATGACGGTAAAGGGGACGTTCTTGATCTTGATGACCTTCCCCACCGGGTCGATGCCGCCAAAGAGGTTTTCAACCACCGTTGTGCCAAGCAGGCAGACCTTGGTGGCGCTCCGCACGTCTTCCCAGGAAAAGGGGCGGCCGGCAGTCACCGTCCAATCGCGGATCTCAAATACCGGCGGAGTGGTTCCCTGGATAATGGTGGACCAATTCTGGTTGCCGTACAGCACCTGCGCCACGCCATTGACGAACGGGGCGGCTTCCTGCACGGCGCTTAGTTCTTTCCGCATTGCTTCCGCGTCGGAAAGGCTGAGGGTCATCTGTGTGCCGGCGCCCATCCGCTGCCCGCCGCTGGTGGCGCTGCCGGAAAAGACCATCAGCAGATTAGTGCCCATAGAGGCAACCTGATCGCTCATTTTTTGGCCCGCACCGGTGCCTACAGCCATGAGGGCGATGACGGATCCGACGCCGATAATGATGCCGAGCATGGTGAGGAACGAGCGCATTTTATTCACGAGCAACGCCCGCAGCGATATCTTTGTGGTAACGCCGATGTTTATCACGCCGTGTCCTTGCGGTCATCGGCCATGATGAGGCCGTCGCGCACCCGGATGACGCGGCGGCTGTAGGCGGCGATATCGGCTTCGTGCGTGACTATGATGATGGTCTTCTTCTCTTCGCGGTTGAGACGGACGAACAACTCCATGATTTCAGCGCTGGTCTTTGAATCAAGATTGCCGGTAGGCTCGTCGGCCAGCATCAACGGCGCGTTGTTGACGATGGCGCGGGCGATGGCCACACGCTGCTGCTGGCCGCCGGAAAGCTGGTTGGGCCGGTTATTTTCCCACCCGGTAAGCCCCATGCGCTCTAGCGCCTCACGGGCCCGGTTATGGCGGTCGGCGGCGGATGTGCCGTTGTACATCATCGGCAATTCCACGTTTTCAAGCGCGCTGGTACGGGGGATCAAGTTGAAACCCTGAAAAACAAAGCCGATATTTTTGTTACGGGTAAGGGCCAGGCGGTCGCCCGAAAGGCGGCTCACATCCTCGCCGTTGAGATGGTAGGTGCCGCCGCTGGGCGTATCAAGGCAGCCAAGAATGTGCATGAGCGTCGATTTGCCGGAGCCGGAGGAACCCATGATGGCGACAAATTCGCCCGCCTCGATCTGGAGCGATATACCGGCTAGCGCCGTGAAGGGGTTCTTGTTTTCCGCCCCGTATATCTTGGTGATGTTCGACAGCCGAATAAGCGGCATAGGGCTTAACTCCGATTCCGGTTGTTTGGCACAGTCAGGTCAAAAGAGCCGGTGGCCGCGCTGTTCGCTTTTCGCTTTTTGCGCCATGGCATCCACGATGACTTCCGCGCCCTCTTTCAGGTCGGTGCCGGTGACTTCCGTAAAGCTGCCGTCGCTGATGCCGGTCTTCACCGCGATACGGCGCGGCCCCCCCTCAGCCAGTATATAGATGCCGCTGCCGTGAAGGGGCTGGTTTTCCTTCGAGTGTTCTTTTTCGGTTGTCTTGGGCCTGAAACGGAGCGCTCCATTCGGCACCTTCAGCACCCCATCGCGCGTTTCGGTGATGATGTTCACGTTGGCCGTCATGCCGGGCTTGAGCTTCAGTTCGGGATTCTCCACCCGCACCACCACATCATAGGTAACTACGTTTTGCACCACCGCCGGGGAAATGCGTATCTGCTGCACGACCCCCTTGAAAATGGTTTCGCCATAGGCGTCAACGGTGAATTCCACCGGCTGATCCATATTGACACGGCCGATGTCCGCTTCGTTGACGGCGGTATCTATCTGCATCTGCTTAAGGTCTTTCGCAATGTTGAAGAGGGTCGGGGTGGTGAAGCTTGCGGCAACGGTTTGTCCTACATCCACGTTGCGGGATACCACGGTGCCATCGACGGGTGACAGGATTCTTGTGTACTTGAGGTTCGTTAACGCCACCGCAACGGCGGCCTCCGCCTGCTGGCATGAGGCTTTCGCGCTGTTAAGGCTGGCGCGGGCGAGTTCCAGGTTGGTCTCCGCCTGATCCAGATCGCTGCGGCTCGCAACCTGCGCATCGAACAGTTCTTTTGTCCGCCGCCGGTTCCGCTCGGCGTCGTCCAGGCCTGCACTGTCCTTTTCCCGTGCGGCTGCCGCCACGGCCAGGCTGGCACGGGCCTGTTCAAGCTGCGCTTCAAAAGACGTGGGGTCGATCTCCGCCAGCAGATCACCCCGCTTCACTAGTGAGTTGAAATCGGCGTGAAGCGCGCTAATGCGTCCGGATACCTGAGTGCCGACCATGACTGAAACGACAGGATTCACCGTGCCGGTTGCGGTCACCGAGGAACGCAGCGGCCCGCGTTCAATTTTCGCGGTTTTATACTCCTGTCCGTTGGTTCCCCGGTGACGATATCCGTAGTAGCCCCCGCCCGCCACGAGGAGTGCGATGACGCCGATAACAAGCGCTTTCTTCATGCCGCGTTCCTTTTCTTGCATGGTGCGATGGATTATAAATTCCCATTATATAGTTTCGACGTACAATAGCGAAGAAAGGTTCAATGGACCCCTACACCCCTCCGTCCGGTCAAGACTCCTTGGGTAAATGAATTTCACTTTGATGTTCCATATACCAGTCTACATAGCTGTTGTAGAGCCTGTCGGCAAGTTCGGCGATGTCATAATTAGGGCTTTCCATATTCTGCAGGGTCAGCTCCAGCGAGCGGATGTATTCGTCGCGGTAGTGTTCGCGAATATCGGGATTAACTTTTCCCAGGAAGTCCGGGCTTGCCGCGACTTGCCTTGCTTCGCCGAGCGCCGTTCGCACTTCCCTTCCCAACGCCATGCTCTCTTCGTACGTGAACTTGCGGTTGATGTCGCCGCCGCGGACGATACGCAGATACTCCTTGTTCGCCCGTTGTGACTTGTAAAAGTGCTTGGCGGATTCCAGATCCTGCGCGGTCCAGTCGCCGCGCACCGGATTGCACGCGGCAAGGAGCATAAGTACCGCCAGTAGAGCGTGGTGAAAAATGAGCGGCATCCCTGCATGTTCTTCGCGGCTCATGGCGGCCCCTCAGTATGCCGGCGGCATATGGATGTTTTCCCGGTTGGCGTTAAACCAGTCCACAAATGCGGCAAAAAGATCTTGCGACCGGCGTGCGGTTTTGGGATCGGGATGATCCAGATTTTGCCGGGCCAGTTCCAAAGCGGCCTGAAATTCTCCCCGGAAATGTTTTTTTAATTCAGGATGGACCTTATTCAGGAAACTGTCATCAACCTTCCGCGCGTTTGCCAACGCATCGTCGGTGAGCTTTATGACTTTTTCCCTTTCGTCGATTGAGAAAACCTCCCCGGCGCGGTTGATAATGCGGCTTGCTTCTCGGTTGTCACGCTGTGAGGAGTAAAAATAGTTGCTTGATTTCATATCCTCGGGTGACCACGCGTGGTTGTCTTTCTGGCAGGAACTTATGAAGATAAGCAAAAGGATGGCAATGTTGAGGAAGGGAGCGGATATAGAATGTCTGTCTTCCATTGTACCTGCGATTATGTCACACATGGAATGTGAATCAAATGGATGTGCCGGCTTCGAGGCGGCGGGCAACCTCCTTTTGTTGCATCGATTGTCAGCCAACGCATATTAGACGTGATCAAAGAAGCCACCGGCGTTGGAAGGGGGTATTCAGGGTTCCCGCTCGCCGTGGCTTTCTTTCCACCGTTCGCTCCCCGGTCCATAATGGGACCACGCGGTGGAACCGATTTTGAACGGATCGTCGTCGTTGCGGAGATAGGGGCGCGGGCCGAGGAGGGAATGGGCCACTTTCCTCAATACCAGCACGGTGAGCAGCGCCAAAGAAATAAAAATTATTGTGGTAAGCATATGTTACCCCCAAAAAGTTTGGTTACGCCTTCGCCATCATTCTACCACCGATGACAGGTTTTATTTTATGAAGTTGATGGTGAAAAACGGCGGTTTGATAACCATGGAATGAATTTCATAAGTCATTCGGCCCCATTGCCATTAACGGTTGAGAGCTCCATCAACAGGTGGTTTTGGATTTCGTGCGCCATCCCGTTGTAGCAGGCGAGGTCGTTGAAGATTACTGAGAATCCCAGCACGTCGCCGTTCTTCAGCGGATAGTAACCGCTTATCGCCGATACCGAGTCCAGCGTGCCGGTCTTTACTTTTACCGGATCGGTTGTGCCGATGTCGCGTTGACGCACGCTGCCGTCTTTTCCCATCACCGCCAGCGAGCTGATGAATTCCGGCCCCGCGTCAAACTCGTGGTAAAGATGATCCAATACATCGGTGAGCGCCGAACAGGAAATTTTATTGTCTTTGCTCAATCCCGACCCGTCAGAGAAATGGTAGCGGTCCGGGGTGATTCCCCATTCGGTCATCACCGATGTGGATACGGCCAGCCCCTTGTTTATGGTCCCCGGGATGGATACCTTCTCGGCGCCGACGGTCTTAAGTATCTGTTCCGCCATAAAGTTGTTGCTGTATTTGTTCATGTCCATGACCTGGTTCAACAGGGGCCGCGAGCTATGTATGAAAAATTTGGTGGTGGAGCGCGAAGGGGGCATGTTCAATATGCCGCCGTCCACGGTCACTCCCATGCCGGCGAGCAGTCCCTTGAAGGTATCGCCGAAATAACGCAGAGGGTCGGCGACGGCCCGGTAATACACCAGTTCGCCAACGCCGGGGCGGATGCGGCCGAGCACTTCCATCGTCTCGCCGCCACCGGGGCGCGGCTTCATGCGTATCGCCACGAATTTGCGGCCGCCGTTGCCGTAGGTCATCCGGTTCACTACCTTGAAATACGGCGTTGCCGGATCAACCACCACGATCGGTTTGGCGCCGGATGGGTCGGGATAGATCATCACCGTCGCGGTGTTGAAATTGAGCGCGAGCGCGCTGAGCGGCGCTTCGAACGCGCGACGTATGGAGGATAGCCGCCAGCCGGCCGGGAAAAGTTCTCCGTCAAAGTAGCCGTCGTCAAGGATGATGCTTCCGGTGATATGGGTGATGCCGCGTTTGCGCACCTCGTTTGCGATCTGCCAAAGGTCTTCAGAAACGAGGTGTGGGTCGCCGTGCCCAGTCACGACCAGGTCCCCTTCGATCGTCTCTCCCTTGCGGGTGCCGGTATAAGAAAAAATGGTATCGAATTTGTACCACGGTTTGAGTGTTTTCAATGCCACGGCGGCGGTGATGATCTTCATGTTGGAAGCGGGGGTCATCAGAATGTCGGGATTCTTTTCGTAGAGGTTCTTTCCGGTTTTCATGGACCGGACCACCATGCATACCCGGCCTTTCTTTAGGCATGGACTGCTGATTATCCGGTCGAGTTGGTCTTCGATGCTTGCCGCCCGTGCCGGGAGGGTTAAAGACAGCCCCAGCGCCAGCGCCAGGAACGCCGCGCGCCGGAACGCGGAAACGGCTCCGCCGGTACGGCATTTTATTATGTGCTTATTAATTGGTGCTACGGTCATATTTAAAGAGCGATGATACAACAGATGGCGGTGGAGGGGGGAGCTTAAATTACCCGCGCCGCTGCATGCGGAGAATGGCTGTAACCGCTTCCAGCAGGTTGGGTGCGAAGATATCCGGCGCGGCGGCCTCGCCACCGTCGATTTTTACTTTCTCTTCCACGCCGAAACCGGTATCTACCAACGCGGTCCGCGCGCCGATGTTCCTGCCCAACTCCACGTCGCATATTTTGTCCCCGATGACGATGGTGTCTGCGGGGGTGAAGCCATATTTGTGGCGTGCGGCATCCACCATTCCCGTCAACGGCTTGCGGCAGTTGCACATAATGCTGTATTCCGGCGCCGAGCCACGCGGGTGGTGCGGGCAGTAGAATATCTCCGTGATGCGCGCCTTTTCCATCAACAGCAGTTCCTCAACGCGGCGGTTCACCGCCAGTACGTCTTCGACGCGGTAAAATCCGCGGGCCACGCCAGACTGGTTGCTTACGCCAAAGACGGTATATCCGGCGTCGTTCAGGAGTTTGATGCCTTCCGCCGCGCCGGGGATAAGCTCAATATCGTCCGGTGAACCGATATATCCCTTATCGACGTTGATGGTGCCGTCGCGGTCCAAAAAGGCCGCTTTGATGGTATGCATGGGGCGATTATAGGGGAAACCCCCTTGAATGATAAGACGGCATGTTGAACTCGCGCAAGAAGGTCATCTTTCGTTGATTATTCCCCGGTGTCTCGGGTTAGAATAACCCACTTATGAAACTTATCGAACGTCTCGGCAAAGAAGTAATCATCATTGACGGCTCCATGGGGGCGCTCCTCCAATCCGAGGGGTTGCCAAGCGGGTACTCGCCCGACCTTTGGAATCTCGAAAAGCCCGATGCCATCGCCTCCGTCCACAAGCGGTATATTGATGCCGGTGCGCAGATCATCATTGCCAACACCTTTGGCGCCAGCCGTCCCCGTCTGGAAGAGTACGGACGGGAGCACGACCTGAAGAAGGTCAACCGCGCCGGGGTGGAGATCGCCCGCAAGGCGGCGGACGGCCGCGCACTGGTGGCCGGCGGGACCGGTCCCAGCGGAAAACTGATATTCCCGATGGGGGATGTGGATTTCGAGGATGCCGTCGCCATTTTCCGCGAGCAGGGGCAGGCTCTGGTTGAGGCGGGGGCCGACCTCCTTATCATCGAGACAATGTTCGATCTGATGGAGACCCGTGCAGCCGTCATCGGTTTCAACGAAGTGCGCGGACGTGTGCCGCTCATCGCCAGCATGACCTATACTCCCGGAGGAGTGACCGATACCGGCACTACCCCCGAAGCGGCCGCGGCGGTTTTGGAAGGGTTGGGCGTTGATGTCCTCGGTGTGAACTGCTCCACCGGTCCGGCCGAAATGCTGGAAGTGGTCCGCCGTATCGCCGCGGTGACGAAGTTGCCGATCATGGTGGAACCGAACGCCGGACTGCCGGTGCTGGAAGGGGGGATAACCCGCTTCAAGGCCCCGATGGATGAGATCGCCTCGTTCGCGCCGCAGTTTGTGGAGGTGGGTGCAAGCATTATCGGTGGCTGCTGCGGCACCCGCCCGGAATATATACAAAAGATATCCGCGTTGGTAAAAGGGAAGCCGGCCGCGCCGCGGAACGGCCGGGACGGCGTCGCTATCGCCAGCCGTTCCGGCGCCGTGTGGATAGGCGCGGGGCATCCGTTCGTGAAGATCGGTGAGAAGATCAACCCGACCGGCAAAAAAAAATTCGGCGAGGCCATCAAGGAAGGGCGTACCGACCTGATTCTGGCGGAAGCCCGTAAGCAGGAGGAGGCCGGCGCCACCGCGCTTGATATCAACGTGGGGGTGCCGCTCATCGACGAGGCGGCCATGATGGTGAAAGCCATCACCGCCGTGCAGAATGTGACGGCACTGCCGCTGGTCATCGACAGTTCGAATAACGATGCGTTGTTGCGCGGCCTGCAGGTGTATGCGGGGCGCGCGCTGGTGAACAGCGTGAATGCCGAGCATGACAAGTTGGAGGCGGTACTGCCGTTCGTGAAACGCCACGGCGCCGCCGTGCTGGCGCTCACCGCCGGCGATGAGATACCCGAGTCGGCGCGGCAACGGCTGGCATACGCCAAAGAGATACTGAAGCGCGCTCTGGCGCTTGGCATACGGCGCGAAGACATTGTGTTCGATTGCCTCGCCGTGGTGGTTTCCGCCATGCAGGAGGGGGCGCGGCAAACGCTGGAAACCGTCCGGCTTATCCGCGAAGAATTGGGCTGCGCCACCACCATCGGCCTTTCCAACGTGTCGTTCGGCCTGCCGGACCGGCACACCATCAACAACAACTTCCTTGCGATGGCGATGGCCAACGGGCTTGACGCCGCCATCGTGAATCCGTATGACGAGCAGATGCACAAAACCGCCGCCGCCGCGGGACTTTTCACGGGGCGTGATATTGGCTGTAACCGTTTCATTAACGCGGCCACCGCATGGGGAACCGGCAGTGCGGCAAAGGAAGCGGTTTCGGCCGTCAAGCAGGCGCAGAACCTCCCCACCCCCGAAAAGATCTTTAACGCGGTTGTCGAGGGGGAGAAGGATAGCATCGGTCAACTGGTGCAGGATGCGCTCAATGAAGGCATGCCGCCGATGGATATCTTCGTGAACAATCTGACCCCTGCTATCCGCCGGGTGGGCGATCTCTTCGCCGAGCGGAAGAAATTCATTCCGCATCTGGTCGCCAGCGCCGAGACGATGAAGAAGGGGGTGGCGGTGCTTGATCCGCTGCTCCGTTCCGCCCGCGCCGATGCCAGCAAAGGAACCATCGTTTTCGCGACGGTGAAAGGGGACGTGCACGACATTGGCAAGAACGTCTGCATCATCATGCTTGAGAATTTTGGCTACAAGGTCATTGATCTGGGGCGCAACGTGCCGCCGGACGACATTCTGGCCGCAGCCGAGGAACACCGTGCCGACATTCTGGGACTTTCGGCCCTGATGACCACCACGATGGTCCAAATGCCGCTGGTGGTGAATGAAGTGAAAAAACGGAATCTGCCATACAAAATAATGGTGGGGGGGGCGGTGGTCACCCGCTCGTTCGCCGATGAGATAGGGGCCGACGCCTACGGCAAGGACGTGGGGGAAGTAGTGACCATTGTCGAAAATCTCATGGTGAAAAAATGAATATGTTATCCAGATCCGCCATAACCGTGGCGCTGGTAAGATCG
>JAKAGL010000234.1 GCA_021815535.1 bacterium | reverse complement strand
CATAATTACGACGGCCGGGGGGTGGCGGGCACCGTTGCGGGGGTGGAAGTGCTTTTGGGAAATATCGGCATGTTGCGGGACAAGGAAGTGGCGGTGAACGGGGGAGGGGAAATGAAGAATGGCGCCGTGACGGTGGTGTACTGCGCCGTGGGAGGAGAATACGCGGGTTTGTTGGAAGTGAGTGACATATTGCGCGTTGATGCGCGTGATACCGTGGAATTGCTGAAAGGCGCGGGGGGGAAACTTACGCTTCTCACCGGGGATACGAAGGATGCTGCAGAAGCCATTGCCGATGCCGTGGGCGGGATGCATGTGTTAAGCGGCATGATGCCCCACGATAAGTATGCCGTAATCGACGCATTGCGGAAGCAGGGGGAAACTGTTGCGATGGTTGGGGACGGCGTGAACGACGCCCCCGCGCTGGTGCGCGCGGATGTCGGCATCGCCGTCGGCGGTGCGGCGGATGTTTCCATTGAAAGCGCGGATGTCGTGTTGCTGGGAAGCCGGTTATCAAAGCTTGTGACCGCAGTTAACATATCCCGCGCCACGATCAAGGTGATAAAACAGAATCTCTCGCTTTCCCTTGCCTATAATGCGGTTATGGTTCCGCTTGCGATGATGGGATATGTAACGCCCGTGGTGGCGGCACTGGCGATGCCGCTCAGCTCGTTGCTGGTCATCGGCAATGCTGCGCGCATAAAGGGGGATTGATGGAAGTCATTTATTGGCTTGTGCCCGCCATCATAGCGGGCGGGGCGGTCATGGTGGGAGTGCTTTATTGGGCCATCAAAGGGGGGCAGTTCGAAGATATGGAAGGCCCCGCCCAAAAAATATTGATGGACGACGACGATCCAAAGTTGCCGGGCAACGTAAAAGTCAAAGAACGTGAAACGCGGCGTTAATGCGGCATAAGCGCTCGAAGACGCGGGTTCTTACGCGGTTTTCACCGGTGCCTCCCGTTGGGGGTGTTTGTGGATGACGAATCCGTGCGCCGCCATCCAGCCGCCGTATAAAAGCAACATCAGCGCCACTGCCCGTATCAGCCTGCCGCGCAATGCCGGCCCTGCAAGGCGCATAACGGCGGAAACCATGAATAGGGCCGGCATGGTACCCAGGCCGAAAGCCAGCATGGTCAATACCCCGTGCAATGCGGAGCCGGAAGCAAGCGCTATCGCGAGCGCTGCATACACCAGCCCGCAGGGGAGCAAACCATTAAAAAAACCAACTGCGCCCCACACACCAAGCGAGTTGGTGGCCGATGCTTTCTTCAGTAACGGCGCCGGAATAAAGAAGGGTGTCCGGCCCCATCGTTCCGGCAGCCAACCGCCAAGTTGCAGGGAGAAAATAATGATTACGAGGCCCGCGAAAACCGATATGCCCTTTTGCGTTCCGGACCACAATGAATGCGTCTCCAAGAAGGATCCGCTAAAGCTTACGGCCAAGCCAAGCACAACATAGGTGAGAACCCTTGCCGCATGGTATGCGAATACGCCCGGCCACCATGTTTCCCTGCGGGCGGCTGAAAGAGCGGCGACTATGCCCCCGCACATCCCAAGGCAATGCATTCCTCCCACCAGGCCCAAAACGAATGCGGCTCCAATATTTACGCTATACAATGGCGGCATTCTGACTGATCCCTGAAAAGGGAACCGTTCCACAATATTCTGCTTTCACTGGGGTCTATTATATTTGAATGCCCGGATCCCTGTTCTTAAATCGACGTTTAAGACTTCGTTATGGGGGTGGATTTTCGCTACGGTGTAACCAGTGATGAGGAAGTGGATGCCACCGACGCTGTTACGGTGAAATAATACGTTTGTCCACTCGCCAGCCCGGTTATCGTTGCGGATGTGTTTGGCGGGGACACAACAGGCCACGCGGTTCCTGAAGTGCCGAGGTCCGTTCCTTGGCTGTAAAAAATATTATATGCAGTTGCGGTTGCGACAGCGGTCCAGCTGATAATGACCGTTCCGGCGGCCGCTCCCTGAGTTACCGTTGAAAGGAGCACTAATACCGCTGATGGCGTGGCGGAGGCCGTATCCGATTGGGGGCTTTGGCCGGTAGAGGAAACAGAAACCACAATGAAGTAATAGATCGTTCCGGCGGTGAGGCCGCTTATCTTCACTGAGGTGGAAGTGGCGCTTACCTGGCCGGTATAGTTTCCGGTGTCAGGGGTTATGCCGCTATAGGTTCCGTAATAAACGATATAGGATGTTGCATCGCTGGTCGCGGTCCAAGCAACATTAACCGACCCGCTGTCGGCGGGGGTGGCGGTCACCCCGGTGGGAGCCTGGCCGGATTGGGTTGTATTGCCGCAAGAGGAAATCCCGGCAATAAATGCCAAGGCAATAAGTCCATTAAAGAGCTTTTTCAGGCACATTTTATTCACCTAATAATCGGGCGTTTTCCCGCGGATATGCGTTTTTTCATCAAGCTATTGTAGATAATACCATTTCTCCGAATTTCATTTATATCGTAACTCTTTAAAAAGGGGGCGAATAAAATTACTGCGATAATTGTTTTAATAACTGTCGCGTATTGGGGCTGGCGGATAATCGGGAGCTTGGACGAGTGCGGGAATGACGGTTTTTTATCCCGTTAAGATATTTACCGGTGAAAAGGTGGTCCCCAAGTGCGGCATCAGATCTCGCGGATGTGGAGGAGACGCCGCATTTTGGTTTCAAGGGCGATGAGGAAGGAGAAGAGCGGCAGCCCTGCCGCCAGGTTATAGAGCGCCTGTAGAGCCATCCGGCCGGTGTCGCTAGCAATCCCGGGATGGTAATCGAAAAATGACATGGCATAGTTCCGGAAGATGATACCGTTAATGAACGTACCGGCTCCGATGGTGATGATCCAACTCATCGCATTGTTCCACTCGATAAGATGATTTTCCTTTAGCCAGCCTGTGAGCAACCCGATCAACCCTTTTGACAGCAGGTTGATCCCCATCATGCCGAACGAAGCTACATCCTGAAGCAATCCTCCCAGAACGCCGCAATCCAGGCCTCCATACCGTCCGTAACGCAGGGCGAACCATGCCGTGGCCAGTAATGCCGTATCCGGAGCGATGGATGCGTACATGCGCAGCACGCTGGTCTGAAGGATGAACAGGATGAGAAAAACGACGATTTGGGCGGCTGGTATCATTTTTTTATTGGTTTTTCGCTCTTGAGTTCATCCGGAATGGCGGGTGGGGCGGCGGTGACCATGACCTCTTCCAGATTTTCAAGGTCCGCGGCCGGGGCCATCTCAGCCTTGAAGAACAGTTTGCTGGAGCCAGCTTCAAGAGTGGTAATATGTCCGACCGGCAGGCCCGCGGGAAAAACACCACCCAGTCCAGTGGATATCAGCGTGTCGCCAATTTTCACATTGGCATTCACCGGCAGATAGAGGATATCGCACCGTCTGCGGTTTTGCCCTACCACCACGCAACGGGTGCGGGTGCGTTGCACATAGCAGTCTACGGCGCTGCGGGCATCGGTGATTAGAAGAACGCGTGAGGCGTTCGCGGTAACGGCGACCAGCCGTCCCACGAGACCCATGCGGGTTATCACGATCATTTCCTGGTGCAATCCTTGCTCTTCCCCGCGGTTGATGACCATTGTCCGGGCGAAGTTGGTTGCGTCCCACGCCGCCACTTCGGCAAGAACCGCATTGTTTAGCGATACCGGGGAAAAGGTTATCATCTCGTCGACGCGGCGGTATTTCTTGAGTTCTTCGCGCAGTTGGTTGTTCTTGAAAGCCTGTTCGTGGAACATGCGGAGAAGCATCTTGTTTTGCTCGGCGGTATCGACAAGGTAGAAATAGCGGTGGTAACCTGCGATGGCGCCGCGAACCGTAGCCGTGGCCATATCCTGAAAAGGGGTAATGGCTGCCAGCACCGCGCGTTCTATCATGTTCGGCTTCCGGTTTTCACGGGCGTTGTTTGAAAGAAGC
>JAKAGL010000233.1 GCA_021815535.1 bacterium | reverse complement strand
TCATCACCACCTCGGCGGCAATGTTCCGGCGGCGTATTTCACGCAACGTCTGCAATCCGTCGCGGCGGCCCGGCAGCCAGATATCCAACAGCACCAGATCGCACTTTTGTTCCTGCAACACCTTTAACGCGCCGTCGCCGTCCTCGGCGGTGCAGACATCGTACCCCTCGTCGGTCAGGATGCCCCGGAGCGAGTCGAGGATATTCACCTCGTCATCCACCACCAATATATTTGCTTTTGCCATGCGCCAATTGTAATGCTTGCGGAGGGCCAACGCCACCATTTCGGACGGCGCAGGAGAGAAAAAGGCGGTTTCCCCCTCCCTTTCGCGGTCAATTCCTGATAAACTTTGAGTTTGAGAGGAAAACATTATGAATAAAACCAGCATGATATTCATTGCCGCCGTGGTCGCCTTTTTCGCCATGGCCGGTTATTTGGCCCTTTCGGGCGGCAAGAAAGAGCAAACCGTCCCGGAAGGGGCGCCCGTATCGGCCTCAGCGCCGGAGGCCGGGCACACGCTCATCGAAACACGCCCGTTGCAGCCCCCCTCCAAGTACACGGGACGCGCGGCGGCGGCCTACCAGATAGCGGCGGAGATCCCCGGCGTGCTCGACCAACTATACTGCTACTGCAAATGCAAAGAGAACCCCATGTTCCTGCACAAGACGCTCCTTACCTGCTACACGGACGACCACGCCTCCAATTGCGGCATCTGCATGTATGAAGCCGAAATGGCGTCCCAAATGACCAAAGACGGCAAATCCCCCGCTGAAATACGGGCGGCGGTGGATAAGTACTATCTGGAGCAAAGCAAAAATGGCAACTGACTTCAGGGATCAGCGCGCGGCCGCGTTTTTCCCTTTCGCCGCTCTGTGCATCATCTGCGCCGCAACCGTTATCGTGATGAAGGTGAACGAACTCAACCGCGTACCGCTGAAAACGCTGGAAGAACTCAGGGCCAGCCAGCCGCAACCGCAGGCGGGGCAACCCGCCCCAAGCCCGATGGAAGGAAAACCGCTTCCGGATCTCACCCTCACCGCGATGGACGGGAAGAAAGTGAATCTCTCCTCGTACCGGGGAAAAGTGCTCTTCGTCAATTTGTGGGCCACTTGGTGCGCCCCCTGCCGCGATGAAATGCCCGGTATGCAAAAGCTGTATGAACAGATGAAGGGGGAAAATTTCGAAATGCTGGCCATCAGCATCGACAAGGACGGCCTGAAGGCGGTGGCCCCGTTCGTGAAAGAGCTGAAACTGACCTTTCCGATCCTGCTGGATGTCGAGCAACAGGCCGCCGGGCCGTTCCACATAACCGGTGTGCCGGAAACCTTTTTGGTAAGCCCGGATGGGACCATCCTGCATCATCTGGTGGGGCCGGCGACCTGGGACAAACCAGAGATCGCCAACGCCCTGAAAACCCTTGCGCGGAAAACCTTTATCGCCGGTAAAAACCCGCCAAAGTGACCGGCGATACGCCGATAAGGTAAAGCGACATCAGCGTCCAGTTCCGCAACGTGCCATAGAGCGGGCCTTCGCTCTCCCACCGCCGGGCCGAAGAAACCGCCTCCCCTTCCAGCAAAGCCAACCGGCCGCTGCGCCCCAACCGCCTGACAAAATCGACATCTTCCATCAACGGCAACGGCGCGAACCCCCCCACCGCGTCATACGCCGCGCGGGTGGTGAACAGCGTCTGGTCGCCGTACGGAAGCCGCGCCCAACGCGACCGGAGGTTCGCCATCGTTTCGATCATCCGGTAGGCGGTGCCCGCCGCGCCAATCCGCAGGCGGAAGGCGCCGCCGACCACCCCGGGGGCCGCAAGCGCCATACGGACCGCCGCATCCCAGCCAGGAGGTGGCATGGTGTCGGCATGGCAAAAAAGCAGAATGTCCCCGGTGGCGGCGGCGGCTCCGGCAACGAGCTGCAAACCGCGCCCCGCCATGCCCCGTACCACCCGCGCGCCGCCCCGTTCGGCGACCGCCGCGGTCGCGTCATCATCATGGGGGATGGAAGCGATCACCTCTACACCGGGAACCGATTGCAGCGATCGCAGAAGATGCGCCAGACATACCCCCTCGCCAAGGGCCGGGATGACCACTGAAATGCGCCGGTTCATCCGGAATCCCGCGTTATCCCAAATTTGAGATGAACGTTGAGCGGATGGTCTTCTCAAATTTGGCGGAATGTTCGGAGCGCGGGATGAACTGCCGGAAGGCATGGTTGATGTTTCCGGCGGTGCCGGGGGCCATATACTTGGCAAGGGCGCCCAGCCGCACGATCCCCGCCTTGCCGTCCAGCGGCTCGCAGAACAGTTCCCCGTGGCTATTGCGGTAGAGCAAAACGATCTCTTCCAGATCCTTCGTCCAGGGCTGCGACACGAAATTCACGATCACTATCAGCCCCGTGATCGTTTCCGTTTTCAACAGCGCCTGGTTGTTCAACTGTGCAATGCCGCGCGGCGGCATGAACTCTATGATCGCCTTCAGCAGATCCTGGATCGTCTTGAGATGCACCGGCATCGGGTTGGGGATCAGGTGCAGGAAGGTGCCGGCGTCGATGATCTGGTTGACGGCCAGCCAGCAGACCAGTTCGGCGAGCGAGCCGCTTTTGCGGATGGCGGCGTGCTCCACGTTGATGCGGCGGGCCACATCGGTGGAAACATTGCCGCGATACACTGTCCAGAAGGTTTTCTTTCCCATCTGCACCTGGGGCATGAAGGTGACCGACTCCTGGCGCAATGCATCGTCGGACGCTTTTTTCACCGGATCGAGCTTGCCCGGCTTGCGCTTGTAGAATGAGAATATCTTGCGCCCCAGCACCGTGAGGTCTTCGTCCGAAATGCCGGCCTTAACGTCCTCGCGCCCTTTCAGCACGTCGGTCACCTGTTTGTAGGTGGCGAGGAGAAAGGCGTGCAGTTCGGTGCCCAGCTTCACCATCTGGTCAAAGTTCCAATCCTCGTAGTTGTTAAGCTGTGCGGTGCGGTTGTCGTCCCACCCCCACTTCTCGGCGTAGCGGATCATCGCCTCTTCCTTGAAGGCCAGGTTCGGCTTGCGCCTGAGCTGCGCGTTCACCTTCACCTTCACCTTGTTGTAGAAACATTTGCGCAGAAGTTCGACCACCTCGGGCCGGTTTTTGCGCCCGTAAAACGCCAGCAGGCGGTCCATCATGAGGAGGTAGGGATCCCGCTCCTCCACCGCCGTGCTTTTGGCCAGCACATTGCGCTTAAGCTCGTCGCACAGCAGGGCGGTGGTCCCTTCGGGGTCGATAATGGTTTCCAGCATCGCGATCTTCAACACCGACTTGAACGGCGACGAAAGCGCCTTGTTGATCTGCCACAGCGCCGCGCCGAACAGTTCGCTGCCGGGAACATCCGATATATTCCCCAGATCAACGTACTTCCGCAGATCAACGCCAAAGGTTCCCTGCATTCCCTGCAGCGCCTTGGCGTAGCCGGCATCGTCCACGCCGGGGGGCGTAAGCCACCACGCGGGATATTTACCCGCAACGTGGATGCAGGTGCGGTAAAACTCCTCTTTTAAAAGATGCGCCTGCGAGCTGCCGGCGCTTTCCTGGTCAACGCTGCCGAAATTGTTGGCGCGGACCCGGTGGATATCGGTAATGAAAAAGTGAAGTTCCAGCCCGTATTTTTCATCGGCCCACGCCTCTATCAGGGAGAGCTTGCGCTGAAGCCAGTCGGCTTCGGCGGGGGTGTGCCGCGTCTCATCCACCACCACCCAGTAATCGTAATCCGATGCGGCGTTTTGCGCGGCGGTGCCAACGCTTCCCATGATCATCAGCGATTCCATGAGGAGCTTCTTGGGCGTCCAATAGGCGATGTCTTTTTCCACGGCACGCCAGTCCGAGACCATTGCGGCGGCTATCTGGCGCATCTCGTCGGTCAACTCGAAGGCGTCGATGCCCCCCGCGCCCGCGGGGGCATCCAGGTAACACGGCAACGAGGCGTGGTTGTAGTGCAACAGCAGCGGC
>JAKAGL010000232.1 GCA_021815535.1 bacterium | reverse complement strand
CTGATATAACATTGCCTCCGAGTGTATGTCATGGCGATATGTTGTGAGCACCGCGCAGGTTTCTGTCTGATATAATTGTTCGTTTTGCGCCACCGGTGCGCGGTTGGTTGTGAGCACCGCGCAGGTTTCTGTCTGATATAATATTCTCGCATGGCTTAAGAAAAGCCTGTGAGTTGTGAGCACCGCGCAGGTTTCTGTCTGATATAATCGGCTTTGGACGCGGCCCTAGCGGCTATAGGTTGTGAGCACCGCGCAGGTTTCTGTCTGATATAATCAATAGCCGTCAATCACTTTGCACCCGATAGTTGTGAGCACCGCGCAGGTTTCTGTCTGATATAATTGTTGTGGTACTTGCTATCCTCGTCCGCACGTTGTGAGCACCGCGCAGGTTTCTGTCTGATATAATACTCTTAAACCAGTTATCCCGTATGATTCGGTTGTGAGCACCGCGCAGGTTTCTGTCTGATATAATGAGATGTTGGTGCTTTCGGTCGATGATTGCGTTGTGAGCACCGCGCAGGTTTCTGTCTGATATAATCTTCGCCCGGGCGGCACGCGGACCGTGCAGTTGTGAGCACCGCGCAGGTTTCTGTCTGATATAATTTGGATTCGTGGCGCGGTGTGGGGCAATATGTTGTGAGCACCGCGCAGGTTTCTGTCTGATATAATCACCACCATATTTAGTAACCAGTGCTGTGGTTGTGAGCACCGCGCAGGTTTCTGTCTGATATAATTGGAACCTTCGGCAGTTTACGGTTGTGCCGGTTGTGAGCACCGCGCAGGTTTCTGTCTGATATAATAAGATGAGGAATATAGGTCTTTGCTTTAGAGTTGTGAGCACCGCGCAGGTTTCTGTCTGATATAATCTGCATGTGCGCCCGCATCGCCGCAAGCTGGTTGTGAGCACCGCGCAGGTTTCTGTCTGATATAATCTATCCCCGCATATCAACTTGAATATGCGGGGGTAGACCCTGCCACCGCATCAGAAAAACTCCAGCTGGGAGGCCGCTTTTTCAGCTTTTTTTCTGAAATTTCCATAGAAAACCAGCATCCGTTCGTACTGTTTGTCCGTCATGAGCATTATCCTCACTTCTCCTTTATCCGGTATATCCACTTTTGCGCGGTTGATGTGCATATGGGCGTTATCCTCGCTGGCGCAGTGGCGGGCATACACAGAATACTGCATCTGCATGAACCCATCCTCCTTAAGCCCTTTGCGGAAATCGGCATACGCCTTTCTCTGCGGCTTGGTTTTCACCGGCAGATCGAACATCAGCACGATCCACATGGATCGGTATCCGCCAAAGCTTCCCATTCCGGTATCTCCAATTCGCCGTTTTCGGTATAAACACGCCGCAACGACGCGGCATACCAGTGCATGGCGGGGATGAATTCCTGCCGTTGGCCGCCAATGGTTATTTTTCCGGTGAGCAGGGTAAGCATTGCCCGCTTGGTCTCTTTGGTCAATTTTTGTTCTTCTGAATCGCCGTTTGAGGCGCCAGGGGGATTGCGCCAGATAGACCATGCGGTTAAATCCACCATGGGGCGCAGCGGCTCCATAAGGTCGTCTGCAAGGGTGAAGGGATTGTACTTGTTGTGGTGGTGCAGGCCGATGGAGGGGTGCAGCCCCGCGCCGACAATGGCGCGCGCCACCGAGGCGCGCACAACGGCATAGCCGTAGTTAAGCATGGCGTTGGGCCATTCCCCTTCGCGTTCGCGCCGGAAATCGGTGCCGAACAGTTTGGGCCAGTAATAACGCGCGGCTTGCGCCTCTATATTTTTGGGGTCGCCGGAGCGCACTTCTTCTGCCAAATTCAAAAGCATTTTGTTTTCAACCCCGGTGATGGCCAGCGTTTGTGCCTGACCTTTCACTTTGGCTTTTACTATTTTTTGCCATGTGCGTTTTTGGGCGGGGAGGGGCGCTTTTACTTGCGCTTCTATTGCCTGTGTTTGGGTGTCGTTTGCCGCAAGCGGCAGAAGGAGCGATGCGGGAAGGTGTTTATCGTCCGATACCACAACCGCCACGTTGTTTTGGGCGCAGGCGGCAAGCAGTGCGGCGGAGCACGATATGCTGTTGCCGCCGAAGACAAGCACGCCAAGATCCTCGATGGGTACCTGGGCGGGAGGTTCGTCCTTGCGCTCTATCACCATCTGCCCCAGCTTCAGGTGCAGGCTTGCGGCAGACGATATTTCCACGATCCTTTTAATCATGGGCAGGTCTTTCCTCTCCCAATACGGTGATACTATATTTCTTGCACCCTTGGTTTTTCAGGCTATTGGGGGATGCGCGCAAAATAAGGCCGGGCTCTGTAGGGTCTTGCACTCCGGAAAAACTGGCTTGAAATTCAATTTTATTGTTTGGGCCACTCATTTTCTTTACCCGGTACACTTTTTCTCCAGAATCATTTACTATGCGGACGGTTTCGTTTGCCGCTAAAGACATGACAAACTTCCAGCCCGTCTTGTCGGGGCCGGGGGTACGGTCGATGATATCTATCTTGGCGATGCGGGCACGTCGGGCGGCCTCCATAGTGGTTACAAACCGCCCTTCCCATTTTTTACCATCCGGCGATTCAAAGATTTCCACATGATGGTTGCTGCCGTAGGGGGCGGCGGCATTATCATCGAACCGGTGAAAGGAGCCTTCACTCATCTTGTCAAGCACCCGCACTTTCTTCACCGGTATCGCATTGCCGTTTCCGGAGCGGATGGCAATGCCCGCCTCAGCCGCTTTTTTGGCATCGCCATGCCGGGCGATTGCGTTTGATACTGCTTCTTTTATGACGGCATCCCGGATGTTTTCCACCATGCCGGTTGAAAGACCGGCTATCATTTTCCGAGTGGTAAAAATGCCTTTGGTTTCGGTGGAGCCATAGCGTGTTTCCTCGTGCAACGCGCCGGATATTTTCCGGCTGGGGCGGTGCGAAACAATCATGGTTTTTACCTTGCCCGCCACGTCATCGCGGAAATTGCGCCACGGCGAGGGAAAATCGACGGGGCGCACGTGGCCGTCTACCGCGCTGGCGCGGCTGAGGCGGTTCAATGCGCCATGCGTGGTAAGGGCGATCACCGCCGCATCTATGGCGTGGTGGCGGTGGTCATCGCGGTTCTTTTTGTTTTGCGGGTTTTCCTCGCCCTCGCGCAGGATGCCGTTTAGGCCCCAGAAAAAGCGGAGTTTCGCGGTTAGCCCCCCTTTGGTGGCGTGTACCTTTGGGCAAATCTGGTGCAAATAGTCCCGCGCTTCACGGCTCATATACCGCGTGTCGTTGAGATAACGTTCAGGAAGGTCGGTGGAAAGCTCCTGCATCAGGAAACGGTTTTTCTTGGCGTTGGGAAAATGTTTTATGTTTTGCATGATCTGGCCCCAGCGTTGTTCATCGTGCCCGTATGCTTCCCGGGGGGTGAGGTTGTTCTTGGTGCGGTTTTCGTCGGCGAAGCAGAGGGTTTTGTTGTTGAAGCCGTCATCCCAGCAACGGCTGAACGGAATGATGTGTTCGATATGCACTTCGCCGGTATCGCCAAGAAGGAGGCCGTCTGAAATGGTTTTTCCGGTGTAGGGGCACTTACCGCCGCACTCCTTCCACAGGCGGTATTTCAGGATGTCGTCACCTGATGGGGTGCGGCCATGTTCTACGTAGAATTTGCGGGCTTCATCGCGTTCTTTACCGGCCTTTAACTGTTCTTTGTCCAGTTCATCCTTGCGTTTTGCATTGAGTTTGAGATCGCGGGCCAGCTCCACCCGTATCTCTTCCGGCGCGCCCCATTTGGCGCAGATGGCGTTTACCACCCGCCGCGTTTCGTGCAACGCGCGCTGCACCACTGGGTTCCGCATGACCGGCACTGGACCCAGCTTTTTCTCCCTGTTTTCCATGCCCGGTGTCCCCTGTATTGCCTACCGGCCGGCCTTCGGCGATACCGTAGCCGCTCTGGCCCTGGCCTATGGAATTGTCCAGGCCCTGTATGTCCGTGAAAGGACCGGAGT
>JAKAGL010000231.1 GCA_021815535.1 bacterium | reverse complement strand
CCCTAACGCCGCGGAATTTTTTCAGCTTCTCAAGATTTTCCAGGTCGACCGGGCGCGCGTAAAGCCGCATTGGTTTTGTCGCCCCCATCGTATCGATAACCTCTTCCACATCCGTAGGCATTACCACGATGGGAATGCGGCACTTTCCCGCCTGCGCGAAAAGCGTGCTTATCAACGTATCGCTGATGCCGTAGACGAATTTCGCCACGGAGTTCGACGTGGCGGGCGCCACCACCAGCAGGGCATACTTCCCGGAGGCAAAACCCCGGCAGGCCAGCGCGCTGGCGCTTCGGTCGATGCGTGGCGGCTCTGGCGGCGTGACGCCGTAAACTTTCAAAACTTCCACCCCCGCCTCGGATGCGAAGAACTCCACATCCGGCAGCGTGGCGGCCATCTGGAGCGTTTCGCGCAAAAGGTGCCCCGCCCCGGTGATGCCCCATGCGATCTTCGCCATCGTCTTTCCCTCCATGCGCGCCCCCGCCCTCATGTTACTATCTCCCTAAATAATAACAGGAGACGGTGGTGCCTATCGCCAAAATTAGGGAGACGCTCCAAAACGCCGGGCTTTTCGCCGCGCCGCGCGATACCGGAGTTCCGTTTGACAGCCCCGTGCGTCATCTTGCTTCGATAACGAAGGGAGAAGGCGATTTGCTGCTGGGCGGCGGCGATGACCCAAACGGCAAGGGGCGGTATTCCTATGTGGCGGCGGAACCGCTGTTCATCTGCCGTATGAAAGGCAAAGAGGGGACGCTGGTCATCGGCGCTGAACGGTATCAGTTCACCGGACCGCCCCCCGAAGTTATCGCCGCGCTCGATGCGTTGTTCGGCGAATTTCAAAAACCGGAAAAAGAGTGCCGCATTTTCAACGGCGGGTTGGTCTGGCTTTTCAGTTACGAGATGAACCGGTTCTACGAGCCGCGCCTTGCGGCAACCCCCGTGCCGGAGACCGGCGACTTCTGGTGCGCCTTTTACCCGTCCGTCCGCGTGTTCGATCACAAAGAAAGAAAAGCGTGGGAAACCGCTTGGCGGGAAACCGCTCCGGCGCAAGCGGGCGTGAAGGATTTGGGGAAATTGGAGCGGCGGACGGAGCTGGGGCATTTTTCGTGTGATGAAGGGTTTGAAGAATTTGCAACAAAAGCGAGAAGCGTGAAAAGGTATATCGATGCGGGGGATGTGTATCAGGTAAACCTCTCGCGAAGGCTGGAGGCGGAGTTCCGCGGCGACGGCCTGGCCCTTTATTCCCGTCTGGCCCGCCTCTCGCCCAGCGCGATGGGCGCCTACATCGATGGCGGCGATTTCACGCTGCTTTCCGCATCGCCGGAGCTGTTCTTCAGCGTCCGCAACGGCGTGATTGAAACCGCGCCGATCAAGGGAACCGCGCCGCGCCACGCCGATCCGATGCGCGATGCCGCCGCGCGTGCGGCGTTGCTGGCCTCTGCGAAAGACCGCGCCGAAAATCTGATGATCGTCGACCTCATGCGCAACGATCTGTCGAAGGTCTGCGCGCCGGGCACCGTGACGGTACCGGAGATGTTCCGTGTGGAAACGCTGCCGAATGTGCATCACCTGGTCAGCACCGTGCAGGGCGCGTTGCGAGATGGCGTGCGTATGCCGCAATTGCTCATGGCGCTCTGGCCCGGCGGATCGGTGACGGGAGCACCGAAACTGCGGTCGATGGAGATCATCGCCGAACTGGAAACGACGCCGCGCGGTTTTTACTGCGGCTCGGTCGCGGCGTGCGGCATGAATGGCGGCATCACCGCGTCGCTGTTGATCCGAACGCTTGTCTGCGCCAATGGCGTGGGGGTGTTCCGCACTGGCGGCGGCATTGTGGCCGATTCCGACCCGGCGGCGGAATACGCCGAGACCGAACACAAGGCACGTATCATCACCGGCCTGTCAAACGTCTGACTGCGGCACACCTCCGCGATTCAGGGGCAACACTCGTCTTCGGTGGTTTCCACTTCGATAGTGGCGTGTTCAATGCCGTTCCCGCGGGTGATGGCGCGGATGCGTCCTTTCAGTTCCGCGGTCTCCGCCGCTGTCAGCGGCGTCCGCGTCATGACGTGCAGGCTGATGACGTGATAGCTGCCGTCCATGCTCCAGACATGCAGATCATGCAGGCCGCGTACGCGGTCCAGCTGCCGTATGCGCTCTTCCAACAACGCGAGGTTTACCGATTCCGGCACCCCTTGCAAAAAAAGAACGCCGGTCCTCCGTAAATTCTTCAGCGCGTTCCACAGCACATACAGCGTGATGGCAGATGCAAGCAGCGGGTCAAGCACCGGCAGCTCTTTGACCACCATCACCGCCCCGGCCACCAGCACCGCCACCCAGCCGAGAACATCTTCGATGAGGTGCCACATCACCACCCGTTCGTTCATTGTCGCGCCGCCTTTCAGGCGCAGAACTGCGGCGCCGTTCACCAGCACGCCGGCGACGGCGAAGAGCAGCATCCCTGAAACATTGGACGGCTCCGGATGCATGATGCGCGGCACGGCATGGGCCAGAATGATCACGCAACCGAAGGTAAGGAGCGCGCCATTCGCCAGCGCCGCCAGCAGCGAAAAGCGGCCATAGCCATATGAATACGCGCCGGTCCGCTCGCGCCCCGCCATCCGCGCCATGTACCACGAAAGGCCGATACCGAAGGTATCGCCCATGTCGTGAACCGCGTTGGAAAGGATCGCCAGCGAATTGGCATAGAGTCCGCCGCCGATCTCAAAGCAGGTGAAAAAGAGGTTCAGGAAAAACGCGGCACGGATGGTGGCGGCCGTACCGGCATGTTTGTCGTTCGCATGCTGGTGCAGATGTTGATGTCCGCCATGTTCCATGTTGCCGCCTACATAAAAAGCGGGGGCCGTTGTTTTGGCCCGCGCCGCCGCGTTACGGGGTGAACGTATTTTCCACTTCGTATTTTTCCATGCCCATGCAAGGAACCGGGCAGGCATCGATACACAGTCCGCAACGGACGCAGTTTGTTTCGTCCATCACCATGTAGGTAAAGCCCTTATTTTCGGCCACCGGCTCGCCGCCATTGGACCGGACTCGGACGTAGTCCTGCTGCAACATCAATATGCAGTTGTAGGGGCACACATCGACGCAGTTGTAACATAAAATGCAGGCATCGCCATCGATCAGCACGTTGTGATTGCAGAGGAAGCAGCGTTGCCCTTGCCAATAGATCTCTTCTTCGTTGTATCCCAGATCCACCTGGGCCTTCTGGTTCCACCGCGCCGCGTGATCCAGCGACGGCATTTCCAGGCGGGGGATGAGATCGTAGATGTTCCCCTTGGCCGTTTTCCATCCCTTATAACTGCCCAATTCGGTTTGCCGCCAGACGGTGCTGGTGGTCTTTTCGCCGTGGCGTTTGCGGCCCATAAGCGCTTCGTCGACGGAGCGTGAGACTTTGTGCGCATTGCCGATGGCCGTGATAATGTCGCGTGGGCCGCTGATGTAATCTCCGGCGGCGTAAACTTTTGGCAGGCTTGTGGTGAAGTTGTTATGATCAACTTTGAATCCGGGGCCCGCCAGCGTCAGATCGGGACTTTGGCTAATGGCGGCGATCACCATGTCGCATTTTAAGGTAACAATGGAATTCGGCACCGGCACAACCTGACGGCGGCCGTCGGGACCTGCATCCGCCAGGCGCATCCGGTTGAAAGCGATCCCCGCCACCTCGCCGGCAACATTCTTTATAACCTCGGTGGGGGACATGAGGTATTGGAAGTCTACTCCCTCCATGGAGGTCTCGCGCATTTCGCGCTCGTCCACTTTCAATTCGTTCCGTGAACGCCGGTAGACCACCGTTACCGAAGAAGCTCCCAGCCGCAAGGCGGAGCGCGAGCAGTCCATGGCGGTGTAACCTCCGCCGAGAACCACGATATGGCCCTTTACGGCATTGCGTGTGCCGTTATTTATCTCAGCCATGAAATCAAGGCCGTAAACGACCCCTTTGGCATCATCTCCCGGCACGTTCAGCTTGGTCGGC
>JAKAGL010000023.1 GCA_021815535.1 bacterium | reverse complement strand
CTTGTCGCGCAGGCGATTTTTCAATTTGGTAGGGTGGGGATCCATTCTTGCCTTTTTTGGCGGAGTCGGTGGTGCCGCCGCCAAATATTTTTACCCCGGCGTTCTATACGAACCGCGCTCCACCTTCAATGCCGGAAAACCGGAAGAATATATTGCTCCGACCGGCAAGGAGAAGGTGGTGGTGGACGAGCGTTGGAAAAAAAGCCAGCGCGTCTGGATACTCCGCAACCAAAAAGGGATTTACGGCCTCATCGGAGTTTGCACCCACCTTGGTTGCACGCCGAACTGGTTCCCCAGTGAAGCGCTGTTCAAATGTCCGTGCCACGGTTCCATATATAACGTTGAAGGTGAACCGATCGGCGGGCCGGCGCCCGAACCGCTCTACCGCCCTAAAATCACGTTGGCGCCGGATGGTTCGATGATCGTTACGACCGGGTTGCTCGGCATCCGCCGCCCCAACCTTCAAGCGGTGAAGAAATATGCCGACCTCTATTGGCACGAAGATGAAAAGGCGTATATCACCAAACCACCTTACTTCTTACCGTTAAAAGCATAAAGGCAGGCAACCATGGCAGAACACCATACCCAGAAGA
Organism: bacterium; assembly: GCA_021815535.1. Classification (GTDB taxonomy): domain Bacteria; phylum Nitrospinota_A; class UBA7883; order JACRGQ01; family JACRGQ01; genus JACRGQ01. Next base: position 16,453 of record JAKAGL010000023.1, on the reverse strand, counting down.
AGACCCCGGCTCAAAAGACGTTCGACTTGCTTTCCGCGCTTTTGACCGACAATCCCGTTTACAAATCGATCTTCCGCACCGGTTATCCCAGCACGCTGCTTAAGCGGATGGCCGTTATGCGGTCCAGCTTCTATATGCATCTTTTCCCCACCAAGGTCGGCGAGCACGGCCTCAAGCTGCGCTACTCCTGGTGCATGGGGGGCATCACCTTTTTCCTGTTCCTGCTTCTTTCGCTCACCGGCATTCTGCTGATGTTCTACTATGTGCCGGAAGAGCACCGCGCGTTCCATGATATGAAGGATCTGCGCTTCATGGTGCCATTCGGGGTCGTATTGCGTAATATGCACCGCTGGGCGGCGCATGGCATGGTGCTGGCCGTGATGTTGCACATGATGCGGGTGTTTTACACCGGCTCCTACAAAGCCCCCCGCCAGTTCAACTGGGTGGTGGGCGTTCTTCTTCTGCTGTTCACCTTGCTCCTTTCGTTCACCGGCTACCTTTTGCCGTGGGACCAGTTGGGGTTCTGGGCCGTTACCGTGGGGACCAATATGGCCTCCGCCACGCCGTTGTTGGGGTATGAAGGCCCCTTCCACGAATTGCTGGGGGTGCAGATTGACAATGACATCCGGTTCGCCATCATCGGCGGCACCCGCATCGGTCCGAACGCGTTGGTGCGCGCGTATGTGTGGCATTGTGTCGGCATCCCGCTGGTGGCGACCTTGCTGATGGTCTTCCATTTCTGGAGAATCCGCAAAGACGGCTTCTCTGGTCCTTTGTGAGAGTGGGGAGGCGATGATGGAACAGGAATTAAGGCCGGATAAATCCGGATACATGCTCATGAACAAACCGGGGTATCCCCGGGTGTCGTCGTGGCCGCATCTCATATGGCTTATTTTCCTTATGATGCTGTTCATAACGATCGTCCTGTGGGCGGTTTCCTTTCTGGCGTACGCGCCATTGGAAGAAATGGCGGAGTGGGCCAAGACCCCCAACCCGGCAAAAGCCCCGTGGTACTTTATCGGCCTGCAGGAACTGCTGGTCTATTTCGACCCGTGGATCGCCGGTGTGATGCTGCCGAACCAGATACTGATCGGCCTCATTTTGATACCGTACGTGGATATCACCCCGAGCGAGCAGGGGCATTACCGCTGGAGCAACCGCCGCTTCGCTGTGGCGTACTTCACGTTCGGCATAGCCTTCTGGGCCACCCTCATTTTTGTCGGCCAGTTGTTGCGCGGACCGAGCTGGCAGATCTACTGGCCCATCATCGACTATGACATCTCCGGCCATACCTGGACCCGCGAAGGGGTGCCGCTGAAACAGGGCGGCCTCAAGCTTGCCTCCATGTCCACCGGTACCGGGATGGCGCTGATCATCGGTTTCTTCACTATTGGGATGATCCTGCCCTTTATGGTGACCAAGCTCTTCCCGAAATCGAACGTGGTGAAGGCGCTGGACAAGTATTTAAAGGAGCTCGGTTATATCAAGTATTTTGTTGTGCAAAGCCACGTTTTGATGATGGGTGCGACCGTCATGAAGATCATTCTGCGGCTTGGCTTCAACATCAAGTACATCATCGAAACCCCGTGGTTCAAAATATAAAGTAGGCAACCATGATTGAAAAGATTGTCGTAGCGATACTCGTTGTAAACGTACTCGGTTTCATCGTCCTGTGGACCCGAAACCAGAATATGCTGTACGCGCTCTTCTCCCTTTCGCTGCTGGGCCTGTTCGGGCTGACCATCGCCAAAGAATATTCGGCGGAATGGCGCCATTACCAGCACGAATACATTGAAATGGCGATTGGTTACGAAAAGAACCCCGAAACGGTTGCCACCCTCAAGAACACCCCCATCAAGATACTGCAGGTGTGGAATAGCGAATTGGGGGTCACCGACCGTTGTATCTCGTGCCATATGGGATATGACAACCCCGCCTTCAAGGATGCCCCGGAGCCGTTCAAATACCATGCGGCGGCCCGCGAACACGATTTTAACAAGATCGGCTGCACCATCTGCCACCAGGGGCAGGGGCAGGCCACCGAGAAGACCGAAGCCCATGCGCGGCACATCATGAATTGGGATTTCCCGATGTGGCCGAACAACATGGTGCAGGTTTCCTGCCCCCAGTGCCACGAAGAGCTGTTCCGGCCCGGCTACCGCCTGAAAGGGGCCGAGATGATTACCTCTTCGCGCGATATCACTGAAGGCGCCAACTCGCTGGAGGTCAAGTGCATCTCGTGCCACACGATCCGCGGGGTGGGCGAAGTGCTGGGGCCCGACCTCACCAAGTTCGGCGAGAAGATCGGCCATGAATTCGACGGTACCCACGTGATGAAATATGTTGAAGGCGAGAAAACCAAGTACAACTGGACGTACCAGCACTTTAAGGATCCGGCGAAAATCACGCCGAACGATCCGGAGCTGAAGCTGGAAGAAACCGTTATGCCCAACTTCGGTTTCACCGATGAACAGGCCCACGCCCTCACGGTATATGTATTCAGCTTCCGCACTCCGAACTTGCCGGCCAAATACCTCTATCACAACAGCCAGATGTTCATGAAGAAGGGGGGCGAAACCGCCTCATTCATCAGCGATTACGAACGGCAGTTCCCCGATATAAACTCCTTGCCGGCGGGACAACGGCTCTTTATTAAATCGAAGTGCTGGTTCTGCCACACCATAGACGGCAAGGGGGGCAAGATCGGGCCTGATCTTACCAAGGTCGGCGGACGGTACGACAAGGAGAAATTGCTGGAGTTCTGGAACAATCCCTCCAAGATGGCCAAGCATGGCCTGGGGGTCAAGTTCAACTTGGATGCCAACCAGTTGGATCAGATCGCGGATTTCCTGCTGGCATTGAAATAAGTTGCCTAAACGCCTGTTTATACGTACTATGGAAGAAGGCACGGCTAAACAGGCGCTATGAATGAAAGGTTGAAATATGGCTTCGGAGACAAAGCGCTCATACGATTTTCTGTATGACCAGCGCTCCTATCAAGGGGTGCCGTGCCAGACCAACTGCCCGGTGCACACCGATGTTGAAGGCTACATAAAACACATCCGCGAAGGCAACTTCGAGGCGGCGCATCGCTTGATCCGCGAAACCAACCCTTTCCCGGCCGTCTGCGGCCGCGTCTGCCAACACTGGTGCGAGCGGGGATGCAACCGGCGCATGATAGACCAGTCGATTTCCATCATGTCTCTGAAGCGGTCCGCCACTGATTACTCCAAAGATACCTTTAAGCTTCCGGAACAGCGCTACAACACGCTGGAACGGGTGGCCATCATCGGCGCAGGTCCCGCCGGCCTTACCGCCGCCCACGACCTGGCGAAGCTGGGTTACCGTCCCACTGTTTTCGAAATGTTCCCGCATCCGGGCGGCATGATGCGCTATGGCATCCCGGCCTACCGCCTGCCGCGCGAAGTGATCGATTTCGAGGTGGAATACATCAAGCGGCTTGGCGTGGAGATCCGCTATAACACGATGGTCGGGCGCGATATCCACTTCCACGAAATGCAGGCTGAGTTCAAGGCGATTCTCATCGCCGCGGGCGCGCACAAAGCGGTGCACCTGAAGGTGCCGGGCGAAAGCCTGAAAGGGGTTTATCACGGATGCACCTTCATGCAACTGGTGAATCTGGGCAAATCCCTGCCCCCGATGGCGGGCAAAACCGTGGCGGTCATCGGCGGCGGCTTCACGGCCATGGACGTTTCGCGTTCCAGCATCCGCCTCGGCGCCAAAAAAGTGTATATCGTTTATCGCCGCACCCGGGCGGAAATTCCTGTTAATGAAAAAGAGATCACCGAGGCCGAGGATGAGGGGATCGAATTCCGCTACTTGGAGGCCCCGTTGGAGATCGTCTCCAAAGACGGCGTCAACGTCAGCGGCATCAAGCTGATCAAATCCGAATTGGGCGAACCGGATGCCTCCGGCCGCCGCAAGCCGGTGCCGGTGGAAGGCTCGGAGTTCATTCTCGATTGCGACTACGTCATGCCGGCCGTTTCTCAATCGCCCGATATGTCGTTCATCTCGCAAAAGTCCGGCCTGCGTCTCACCAGCTGGGGTTCACTGGACGTGAACCAGAAGTTCGAGACCAATCTGCCGGGAATCTTCGCCACCGGCGATTACATCACCGGCACGCGCGACGTTATCAATGTCGTGGCGGACGGCCACCGCACCGCGATCAGCATCGACTCGTACCTGCGCGGCGTCAGCGGCGAATACAGCCGGACGGAAAATCTGGCCCTCGAAGAGGATCAGACGCCGGTGAAGCTGGCTTCTTACGACAACATCAGCCGCCACCATGCCGAATACATACCCGTGAATTTGCGCCTGAACACCTTTGAAGAGGTCGAGCGGACCTTCACCAAAGAAGAGGCGATGCTTGAGGCCGCCCGCTGCTTCCAGTGCAGCCACACCTGGCGGTACAATTCCGATACCTGCATTCTTTGCAATAACTGCGTCGATGTCTGTCCGCAGAAATGCCTGGGGATGGCGGAATTGACCGAGCTTGAGTTCAACCGCCTGTTCAACGAGAACATCAGCCTTAAAGAGCAGGGTATCACCGGCATCGAGATCGACCGCGATCTGTGCATCCGCTGCACCTTCTGCGCCCAGGTCTGCCCGACCGATTCCATCGATTTCACCACCTACAAAAAAACGGAAACCCGCATCCAGGGAACAATAGGGGCATTAAAAACCGAGGGGAAAGGGAAGAAGTAATGCTGAAAGTCAAAGACCGCATGGCGCCGAAACTGAACACCATTCAGGAAGGGTCATCCACGACCGATGCGGCCAAACATCTTGCAGAACACCGGTATTCCTCCATTTTCATCGCGCGGGGGGAGCAGGTGGTCGGTATGCTCACCGATACCGATCTGGTGCGCAAGGTCATGGCGCTTGGAAAGGACGGGTCCAAAACAAAGGTGGAAGAGGTTATGACCACCACCCTGTTTTCCATCGATTTCAACGCGGCGCTTACCGAAGCGAACGATATGATGGACAAGCACCGCCTGCGGCATCTTGCGGTCACCGAGAACGGCAAGATCATCAGCGTTATTTCAATCCGCGATCTCATTCATCCCGCATACACCGACGGCGAGGGCTGGTAAGGCTTTCGCCGTTTTCCGTACCGTGGCTGGTTGATCCTGGGGAGGGGGGCCAGCCACGGTTTTTTTTTGGCCAAAACCGGCGCCCTTGCGGATCGGGGAGGCTATTCTGGCCTGGGAACGTAAGGAAGGCCGAGGCGCTTGACCAGCGTTACGCGGCAACCGCCATTGCCGTAGAAAACCGAGTCAAAATAGCGCGAGGCGATTGCTATGCCACGGCCGCTGGGCCGTTTAAGCCGCTCAACCAACGCCTCTTCGCTGATGTTCAGATAGCGTTCAAAGTCGAACCCAATACCATCGTCTTCAATGGTAACCGCCACTTTATCCGGTAAAAGGCTGATGCAGACCTCGATGCGGCCCCTCTGCGCTTCCCGCTCGCGCTTTATAAGTTCTTCAGCGTAGTCATCGGAAAGTATCAATTCCGCCTTGCGTTGTTCCCCCAGCCCCAGGCATCCGTGCTCGTGGGCATTCATGAGGAATTCGTACACCGCATAAACGAAAGTCTTATCGCGGTTGGAAAGATTCAACGGGGCCAATTTGCGGAACAGCCATAAATGCGCGCGCGTGATTTCGTCCAAACGGGGCTTGATGATGATCCGGTCCTGGTTTCCGTCAAAGGCGGGGTTCTCTTTTGTCTCCTGATAGAACCGGTGGCGGGCGAGGGCGCCAACCACCACGTTTATCAGCAGATGCTCTTCCACCGGTTTCACCAGGTAATCCTGCACGCCGTGGTGCAGGGCATCCATCGCCATGAAGGGGTCATTAACGGCAGTGCAGATGACGAAGGGAAGGAAGCGGTGTTCAAAATTCATCCCGGCCAATTCGACGCCGTTAATGCCCGGCATGAGAATGTCCGAAAGCACCACATCGATGGTGTTCCCCGCGGACTGGTACATCTTTAAAGCCGCATTGCCATCCGCGGCCTCCAGCACGTTGAAGCCGTTCTTGCGCAGTATCATGGCCACCACGATACGCCAGATATCGTCGTCTTCGGCCAGCAGCACGGTGGCGCCGCGCCAGTATGCCGGTTTGATGAACGGCGGCTCGTCCAAGGACTCGACAGCCGTGACCACGTTACTATTTGGTTCCATGTTCTCCCATCCGGCGCTCTAGCGGGCAAGTGGCAAAATGGTATCATCGATCAGGAGTGAATGGTATCCCCCGAAAAGGTAAGAAGCGGATATTAATATCACCGGCCCGGGCCGTTATTCTTCCAGTTGCGCGAAATCTATGTACGGCCTCAGCTCCTCATATCCCTTTCCCTTGCGCAGCACCACCGGAGCGTCCTTTGTAAAATCAATGATGGTGGACGGCTCGTTATCCACCGCCCCGGCGTCGATGATCACGGCAACAGCCGCGATGAACGCGGGGGAAAGGTCGCCGATGGCGTTGATCGGCTGGTCGTTGGAGAGGTTCACCGACGTGGTGATGATCGGCCCGCCGAATTCCTTCGCCAGCGCAAGCGGTATCTGGTGGTTCGGTATCCGGATCCCCACGGTGTGCTCGGTACTTATCATCTTGCGCGGCACGCCCGAACCGCACGGCAGAACGAAGGTATACGGCCCCGGCAACACGCGCCGCATCACCCGGTGGGCGGCATTGGATATTTTGGCGAAGTGGGCCGCTTCGGCGATATCGTTTACGATAAAGCTGAACGGCTTGTTGCCAGGCCGGTTTTTAAGCTGATTGAGTTTGTCCAGTGCCTTGCCGTTACGCATGTCGCAGCCGATGCCGTAGATGGTGTCGGTTGGATAAATGATCAGTTCGCCGTCGTGCAAGGCGCCCAAGGTTGCATCCAGCATCCGCTTTGAAAGGCCGTGAAATATTTCCGCCGCCATCCGCCGCCTCCTTTTCAGAACAGCCGTTCCTGGAATTTCCTTCTCTCAGCCGAGTATACGACAACCTGTTTTGCATAAACAGGGGGGAAAGCGCGGGGCGGATTTTTATGTGGTACAAATGCAGGTATGCAGAAACTTCCGGTTGCGGCGTTCCGGCGCGCGGTCTATTCCCATTTTGCAAAAGCGGGGCGCCACTTGCCGTGGCGCAAAAAGGTTACGCCATACCGCACCTTCGTTTCCGAGATCATGTTGCAGCAAACGCAGGTGCCGCGCGCGGCTGAATTCTTCCCCCGTTTCATCAAGCGGTTTCCCGGTTGGAAACGTTTGGCCGAGGCGGAACTGAAGGAGGTACTGGCCGTTTGGCAGGGTTTGGGTTACAACCGGCGCGCCCGGTTTTTGCACGAGGCCGCCAAACGTGTGACCGGCGAGTTCAAGGGGCGGCTGCCGGACGATCCCGCGCTTCTTGCCACCCTGCCCGGCATCGGAAAAGCGACCGCGGCCAGCATCGCCGCCTTCGGGTTTAACCGTCCGGCGGTTTTCATAGAAACCAACATCCGCGCGGTTTTCATCCACCATTATTTCCCCACGCGGAAGAGCGTAACGGACGCCGATCTGCTGCCGCTGGTTGAGCGGGCGCTGGATAGAAAAAATCCGCGGCGCTGGTACTCGGCATTGATGGATTACGGCACGGCGCTGAAACGGCTTCATGGCAATCCTGCGCGCCGCTCGGCGCACCATGTGCGGCAACCGGGATTCGAGGGAAGCTCGCGGCAGGCGCGCGGCGCGCTGGTGCGCTGTCTGGCGGCGTCAAAAAGGGGAATGGCCGTTACGGCACTGGCGAAAAAGACATCATTGAATGAAAACCGCACGGCAGAACTGTTGGCGGCTCTGGTAAAGGAAGGTCTGGTCAAAGAACGGCGCGGCTGTTTCCTTCTTTAATGCCGCTTCCCAAACCGCATCGCCACGAACCCTGCGGTGGATAAGATCCCTTCTTCGGTTTTTTCAGTTTCCGGCGGTTCTTCCCCGGGGCCGAAAAAAAGGGCCGATGCGGCCCGCTCATAAACAAAGCCTGCCGACTCAGCCATTTTCCGCACCGCCGCCGCCCGGTAGTACTTCCCCCGTGAATAAACCGGATGCCCTTCTTCCGCCATCAGCGCATACGATGTCCCCCATGCCCCTTCGCGCGGCACAAATCCGATCACCAGCGAACCAGCCGGCTTGAGCACCCGCGCCGCTTCCCGCAAAACAGCCGCGGGGTCGGTTAAAAAACAAAGCGTCATCATTATCAGTCCGCCTTTCAACCGGCCGTCTTTCACCGGCAGGGCCGCGATATCGGCGGCGCAAACGGCGATGTTCCGTCCGCGCGCGGCGGCAAGCATTTTGGGGGCGCTGTCAAAACCGTGGCGAATGTAAAGAGGCGCGGCGAACCGCCCGGTACCAACGCCCAGTTCCGCCCAACCGTCACCCCCGGTATCCACTTTCCGCAGTGCGGCAAGTTCCACTTTAAAAACGGCGTTACCCCTGCGCGTGTCGTACCACGCATCGTATTGCCCGGCGATCTTGTTGAAAATATCCATTGGCACATTATAGGTTCTTAACAAGGTTCCGCCATTGCCATTCGTTCCTATTTTTGCGTACCGGCGTACAAAGGCGGCTGTTGCCAGTTCGGGCAGAAGGCCTCACAATGATTGAATGGAATACTTCCACGCCTTCGAGCCGGGATCGGGGCCGGCGGTCCAAGCCGCCCCCGCGTTGTTTGTCTCGCATGGTTCCCCAACAACGGCCCTGGATCATGATTCGTATTACGCCTCGTTGTCAGTCTTTGCACAGAACCTTTCACCGTCCGCGATCGTCGTTGTTTCCGCCCACTGGCTTACCGATAGCGCTCTGGAAGTAACCGCCATCGAGGGGAACTGTGGCACCATTCACGATTTTTCCGGATTCCCGGACGAGTTGTACGGCATTGAATACCACCCGCGCGGCAATAGCGCGCTGGCGCGGACCATCGTGGAATTGCTGGCTCAGCACAAGATAGCGTCCTCCCTCAATTACACGCGGGGTTTGGATCACGGCGCATGGGTGCCGCTTTCGATCATGTTCCCTGACGCAAACGTGCCGGTGGTGGAGGTTTCCATTCCGTGGCCGTCCGATCCTGAAATTCTGTTTGCAATGGGCGAGGCATTGCGCCCCCTGCGGTTGCGGAAGGTGATGCTCATAGGCAGCGGAGGGATGACCCACAATCTGTCACTGTTGGCATGGGACCAGAAGAATGCCCCGGCGCTTGGCGATGCGGCGGCGTTTGACGCGTGGGTGGCGGCAAAGCTGCAAAACCGGGATGCGGCGGAGATCTTTGAATATCTGTTGCTGGCTCCCCATGCGGCGGCGATGCATCCGACGGCGGAGCATTTTCTGCCGTTGTTCTTCACGCTGGGGTGCGCGTGGGACGGCGATCGGCTCGCCACGGTTTTCGAGGGATTCCATCACGCCGCACTTTCCATGCGGACGTTTGCATTCACCGCGGCGGCGGCATAGGGTGAAAATGCCAATGACCGAGTTCCGGCACGAAAAATTCCGTCTCCGCCATTTCGTTCCGGATGATGCCGTGGCGCTCGCCCGCCACGCCGGCAACCGCAATGTATGGCAAAATCTGCAGGATGACTTTCCGCATCCTTACACCCACGAACATGCGGCCCAGTGGATCGCAACGGCGATCAACGCGACCCCACCCACGCATTTCGCCATAGATGTGAATGGCGAAGCGGTGGGGGCGATCGGCTATCGCATCCTGCCGGGGGGGTACAATGCAGAGATCGGCTACTGGCTGGGAGAGGAATTTTGGAAACAAGGGATCGCCACCGCCGCGATGGGCCTTATGGTCGAACACATTTTCTCACAGTTCAATATCATGTGCCTCGTCGCCAATGTTTTTGAATTCAACCACGCATCGATACGCGTTCTGCAAAAGCACGGATTCAGGCTCATCGGCTGGCAGACAGCCACAAAGGGGGGCAGGCGCGTGCAACAGATCATCTATTCGCGCGGGCGGTGCGCTGACCGGGGAATGCTGAATTCCTAGTCCCCGGTTTTTTCAACCCGGGCGGCTATGCGCCCTTTATGCAATAAAATTTCCAGCATATTGCCGGGGGATGCCAGCGCGGCGTCCTTGATGACCGTGCCGTCCGGCAGGCGGGCGATCGCGTATCCGCGGTCGAGCACCTTCATCGGCGACAGCATATCGAGCTTGCCGCCGGCAGATGCGAGCGTCTGTTTTTTTTGCGCCGCCAGCGTCCGCACCGACCGTTCCATTTTTTCCTCCAGATGCGCCACCTGCTCGATCTTTCGCCTGATCTGCTCGGAAGGGCGCAGAAGCTGCAAATGTTTCACCAATGCGGAGAGACGCTGCGATTTTTCCATGCGCCGCCGTGCCGCCGCGTTGGCGATCCGCAAAAGGCACTCATCCACCCGCCGCCGGTTCGGTTCGAAGGCGCGCGACGGGTCGGTGAATACGGGGCGGCGGATTATATCCGCCACGCGGCGTTTCTGCCCGCGCAGCATGGCCGCCATATCGCCAAGCATTTTCCGCTGAAGCTGGGTCACCGTATGGCGGAGATCCGCCGCGTTCGGCACCGCCAGTTCGGCCGCGGCGCTGGGGGTGCTGGCTCGCAGGTCGGCCACAAAATCGGCAATGGTGAAATCGACTTCGTGTCCCACCGCGCTGATGACCGGTATCCGGCTGCGGTAAATGGCATCGGCGACGATTTCCTCGTTAAAGGTCCAAAGGCTTTCGGGGCTTCCGCCGCCCCGCCCGACGATGAGCAGATCCACGTTGCCGTAGGTGTTGAAATCGTCGATCGCCTGCGCCACCTGCTGCTTCGCCTGTTCCCCTTCCACCAGCACCGGCGCCAGGATCATCCTCACGCCGGGATTGCGGCGGCGAATGATGCGCGCCACATCCTTGAATGCCGCGCCGACCGCGGAGGTGACGATGCCCACGGTTTTGGGATACTGCGGCAGGGGCCGTTTGCGCTCTTCATCAAAGTACCCCTTGGCGCCGAGTTTCTTTTTAAGCTGTTCGAATTTTATCTGAAGCGCGCCCAACCCCGCCGGTTCCACCCGGTCGGCGATCATGTTGTATTTTCCGTAGGGGCCGTAGTTGCTCATCCGCCCGCGGCAGATGACCTTCATGCCCGCCTCCACGCGGAACTGCACGCGCGCCAGCGACGTCCGCCACATCGTTACGTCCAGCACGTCCTTCTCTTCCTTCAACGTGAGGTAGAGGTGGCCCGACGTATGGTACGTCGCCTTGCTCACTTCCCCTTCCACCCAGATGGCGGGGAACGAGCCTTCGAGCAGGTCTTTGATGAGCCGCGTCAACTCGGTGATGGAGTAGACCTTCTCCTTATCGCCGGGCGCGCCGGTAGAGGCGAAATCGTACGCCATCAGGTGCGGTAATCCGCGTTGATGGTGACGTACTCGCGGCTCAGGTCGCAGAAAATGTAGGCCGTGGAGGCCGTGCCCCGGTTGAGCACGAGGCGCATAAGCACTTTTTTCTTTTTCATTTCGGCGGCCAAAATCTCCTCGGAGGTTTTGGCGGGAAGGCCGTTTTTGTACGCCGGATATTTGCCGAAGTAGAGTTCCATTTTTTCCGGGTCAACGGGCACGCCGCTGTAGCCCGCCGCGCAGATAATGCGCCCCCAGTTGGGATCGCCCCCGTGCAGGGCGGTTTTCACCAGCAGGCTGCCTGCCACAGCGCGCGCCACGGCAAGCGCCTCGTTTTCATTTTTCGCTTTTTCCACTTTGATCTCGGCGATGCGCGTAACCCCTTCGCCGTCGCCCACGATCATTTCGGAAAGCTTCGCGCAGACCTCGGTGAGCGCCGCCACGAACTTATGGTAGTCCGCGCTACCCTTGGCGATGGTTTTGTTTCCCGCCGCGCCGTTGGCGAGCAGGATGAGGGTATCGTTGGTGCTGGTGTCGCCGTCGATGGTGAGCCGGTTAAAGGTGCTCCGCGCGGCATCCGCCAGCGCCGCCTGCAGCACCGGCTTGGCGATGGCGGCGTCGGTGAGGGTGAAGGCCAGCATCGTCGCCATGTTCGGGTGTATCATCCCGGCCCCTTTGGCGCTGCCCCACACGGTGGCGGTTTTGCCGCCGATCTTAATTCGGGCCGAGGCCTCCTTGGGGCGGGTATCGGTGGTCATGATGGCGCGGGTGAAGGGGGCCGCGTCGTTGCCCAGCGACTGCGCCAGTTGCGGAACCGCGCCGAGGATCTTTTCCATCGGCAGATGCAGGCCGATAACGCCGGTAGAGGCGATAAGCACCTCGCCGCTCTTGATGCCGAGGTTTTGGGCGACGGCCTCGACGGTGGCTTTGGCGTTCTTCATGCCGATGGCGCCGGTGGCGGCGTTTGCGTTGCCGCTGTTGACGATGACGGCGCGGTGCGTGCGGTTCTTCAGGCTGGCCTGGCTCAGCAGGACCGGGGCGGCCTTCACCCGGTTGGTGGTGAACACGGCGGCGGCAGCCGCGGGCCTGTCGCTGATGATGAGGCCTACATCCTCTTTATCCCACTTCTTGATCTTGGCCTTGACGGCTGCGTAATAAAAACCCTTCGGCGCCACTTTTTTTCTATCTCCACAATGGTTAGCTTTTACTTATATGCGGAGAGTCCGCATTCTTCCAGCTAATTTTTGCGTCATGACCGGCTTTTCTAAAAATGGGGAAAGCCCGGAAAAACCCCAAATTGGCTACTCGGTTTTCTTGGCGGCGGCGCAGGCGGCGTTGACGGCGGCTTCCTGCGAGGGGTAGTTGAAATAACTGCCTCCCACCACCATCCACCAGCCGTTCATATAGGCCAGCCTGGGATCGGCCGTATGCATCAGCTTTACTGTTGCCACCGCGCCGTTATCGCATTTGATGAAGAAGTGCGTTTCATTGGGGTACTCGATCTGGTGTGTTACCTTCCACGCATACGCCCCTGCGGGAGCGAAGAGGCCGCAGATGCCCGCCAAGATAAGCATTCGCCGCAAAGTTCTACCCATCGTTTCGATAGTACCGCAAAAACCGCAAACCGGGAACCGACGTTATCGGCAAGGCAATTTCGTCGGCGCACCCGCGGATTCCATTGCCGGCAATTGCGGCTTATGCGGATTAGTTGAGACTTTTCGCAATGTTCCGGTAAGATAGGGGCATGGAAGACAGCTCCTGGGGCTATAGCGAGATTCCGCCAGCCGGAGGCGGCGGCGCGGCCGAACGCGAACGCAAGCGCCTGGAAGAAAAAGCCCAACGCCAATATCCGCCCGCCGAGCGGCCCCTCTACAGCCCGCTTCCCGAGCCGGAGCCGCCGGAAGAGGATCAGGCAGACCACCGCGCATCGGGGACCGCCCTTTCTGTCACATCGTTGGTGATCGGCATCGTGGCGGTGGTGCTGGCAGCGGTATTCTTTTACCGCTCCAACGTGGATATCAAGACAACCGAAACGCGCGTACAGCAGGCGTTAACCGCCGTGGACGAACTGAAACATTCCGGCAGTCCCGCCCCCGCCGCGTTGAAGATAGAGCTGATGCGCACCTCCCGCACACTGGATGCGATGGCGGCGGAATACCAGGCGGAACCTGAAACGCTGACGAAGATAGAAGAGTTGCGCAACGAGGTGAAGGAACTTCTTGCGGATATGGAGGAAAAAACCCCCGAGGCGGCCCCCGCCGGGCAAGCAACGCCCGCCGCCCCCGCCGCGGCAATGCCGGAACCGGCGGCTACGTCTCCGGCTCCCGCAACGGCGCTTCCGGAGCCGGCGCCTGCCCCCCCCCCCCCCCCAACCGACGCCGCCAAACAGTCATTGCCGCCTCCGGCCAAGTAACGCCATGTGGGAAGATATAAAACGCCTCGTGGCCGTGATCGCCAGCCACTTGAGGGAGCAGAAGGATATTTTCATCTATAAACTCATCGTGGCAAATTATTCCAGCGCGCGCGACCAATGTTACAGCCGGTTGGGAGAGCGCTACTACAAGGCGTACAAAGAGGGACGGATCACCGAGATCCCGGATGAGGGGGCGGCGGTGGAGCTGGATTCGCTGCTGCGCATAGAGGACGAGATAGAACTGACGGCGCGCGAGATAGACGCCCTCCGGGCGCATTCGTACCGTGAGCGCGATGCGGCGCTGGGGCATGGCGGCAAACCGAGGCCTGCCGCCCCGGACGGCGGGGTCAGGGAAAAGAAAGGGGATTGAACCATGACGGCCATCCGTTTTCTGCTGGGTATGGCGATACTGATTTTCCTCATCACGCTTGGCTTGCGTAACATGGAGCCGCAGGTCACTATCCAATACTATTTCGGCTATCACGCCGGGCCGATGCCGTTGTTCTTCGCGCTTCTCACCGCGGCGGCGGCAGGCATCCTGCTCACCATGCTTTTCGCCGTGTACGAACAGCTGCGCCTGCACGGCGTCATCCGCCGCCAGCGGAAGCAGATCGCCGCGCTGGAGAAGGATATATCCGAACTCAAACAGCTGATGCCGGAACAGCTTATTGAACAAAGCCTGAAAAACCCCGCCGGGGAAGAAAGCAAGCGGTAGCCGCGCCCGCCGTGAAACCCGATAAGGCCATACTCATCGTCGAGGACGAAGCGTCGCTGCGCCTCGTGCTTTCCCGGACCGCTCAGCGCAAGGGGTATGGGGCCGCCACCGCCGCCACCATCGCGGAGGCGAAAGAAAAGCTCCAGGCCGGGCGCTTCTTCGCCGCCTTCCTCGATATCCGCCTGCCGGACGGGCAGGGGCTGGACCTGCTGGGGTGGATCAAAGAGCGCGGCATCGCCACCCCCTGCGTGGTGATGACAGCCGACGCTACGATGGATAACGCCATCAAGGCGGTGAAACGCGGCGCGTTTGAGTATCTGGTGAAGCCGCTGGACCTCAACGAGATCGAACAGATAATGGACCGCATCGAACTGAGGACAACGCTGGCGGGGACGGCGAAGGAGGTTCCGCCGGAAACCGCCGCGCCCGGCCGCTATGAGATCATCGGGCGGAGCGCGCCGATGCAGGCGCTGTTTAAAAAAATCGGCAAGGCCGCCGCTTCCCACTTCACCGTGCTCATCACCGGCGAAAGCGGAAGCGGCAAAGAGCTGGTGGCGCGCAACCTGCACGAGTTTTCCGACCGCGCCGGCGGGCCGTTTGTCACCGTGAACTGTTCCGCCATCCCCAAAGACCTGATGGAGAGCGAGCTGTTCGGCCACCTCAAGGGGGCGTTCACCGGGGCCGACCGCGACCAAAAAGGGCTGGTGGAAGAGGCCGACGGCGGCACGCTTTTTATGGACGAGATCGGCGAGATCGGCTCCAAAATGCAGGCGAAACTTTTGCGGCTGTTGGAAGAAGGGAAGATCACCCCGCTCGGCGCGCGGCGGGGCACGCCGGTGGACGTGCGTTTTGCCGCCGCCACCAACCGCGACTTGGAGGCGATGGTGAAAGAGGGGCACTTCCGCGAAGACCTCTACCACCGCCTCAACGTGCTTCATATCGCGGTGCCGCCGTTGCGAAAGCGGACCGGCGATATCGAACTGCTGGCCCGCTATTTCGTGAAACGTTACGGCAACGGCAAGCGGATCTCCGACGAGGCGTGCGCTGAGCTGGCCGCCCGGCCGTGGCCGGGCAACGTGCGTCAGATGCAAAACGCCATCAAGCGGGCGCTGGTCATGGGGAGCGACGAGGTGTTGATGCCGCACCACTTCAGCGCTGTGGAGGATCAGGCCCCCGAGGAGATGGCGGGCTGGATCGCCCGCACCATCCAGCAGGGGGGGGAAGATATCCACGGCCGCATCATCGGCCAGGTAGAGGCCGAGATGATACGGCAGGGGCTGGAAAAATGCCGCGGCAACAAAATCAAAACCGCCGCGTTGCTGGGCATCAACCGCAATACCCTCACCAAAAAGGTGAAAGACTACTCGCTGGAGTAGCGGGCATTCATCAACCCCCGCGCAGGGCGGCGCAAAGCCGCCCGCCGTCAACGAGTGGCCTTTCTTTCCCCCCGATTTCTCCCTTCTTTTCAAAATAGTGTAAAATAAGCCCCTTATTTAAATAACCAGGAGGAATGCGTGCACCATTTCACTTACAAGCACGGCGCGATGTTCTGCGAGGACGTGCCGCTTGAGAAGATAGCCGCCGAAGTCGGCACCCCATTTTACTGCTACAGCAACGAAACGCTGATGCGCCACTACAAGGTGTTTGACGACGCCTTTGCCGATATCGGCCACCTTGTCTGCTTTGCCGTGAAGGCCAACAGCAACCTCGGCGTGTTGCGCACATTGGTGAAGGCTGGCGCGGGGTGCGATATCGTATCGGGCGGCGAGCTGTTCCGCGCGCTGAAGGCCGGATGCGACCCGAAAAAGATCGTGTATGCGGGCGTCGGCAAGACCGAAGAGGAGATCGAATACGCGCTCAACAGCAACGTCCTGATGTTCAACGTGGAAAGCACGCAGGAACTTTTCGCCCTGGATACGGTGGCGGGGAGGATGGG
>JAKAGL010000230.1 GCA_021815535.1 bacterium | reverse complement strand
TAACAAACGATAGCACGGGCGAGGACGGATAGCCATCGCGCCGGAAAAACAATATATTCTGTCCCTCCCTTTCGCCGAAAAGACATTTCCACTATGATTGCCACATGTGGGTACATGCAGGGGGACAGAAGGTCTATTACGAACAGGCGGGGAACGGCGAGCCGATGCTTCTCCTGCACGGTTGGGGAACAAGTAGTGAGTCGTTCAGGCCACTTTTCATGCGGCTTGCGCGTCAATGCGAGGTCAGGGCCATCGATTTCCCCGGATTCGGCCAGACAGAAAAACCGGAGGCTGTGTGGGGTACCGAGGAGTATGCGGAACTGGTGAAAACGATCCTTGATGCCTGGGGGTTGAAGAAAATCGATATCATCGGCCACTCGTTCGGCGCGCGTGTGGCGCTGCGGCTGGCCCACCGCCATCCGGAATACGTTAACACGTTGGTGCTTACCGGGGCGGCGGGCATCCGCATTCAAACGCCAGTGCCGCTTTTCCGCAAACTGCTGGTGAAAGCCGGAAAGTTGTTCGGCAATCTAGGCGCACCGGGACAAATGCTGAAAGAGGCGATTTATAAAAAAATCGGTTCCGCCGATTATCTTGCCGCCGGAGCGATGCGCCCCATTTTTGTGAAAGTGGTCAACGAAGACATGCGGGATATTCTCCCCGCCGTCACGCGGCCTGTACATCTGATATGGGGGGAAAACGACCGCGACACCACGCTTGAGGCGGCTAAGATCATGCACGCGGGACTGAAATACTCCACCCTTGATGTCATTCCGGGGGCGGGACATTATCCGTTTTTGGACAAACCTGAAGAATTTTACTGTCTTTTGGAAAAAGCGCTGGAAATCAAATGACGATTTACGGATATGTGGCGGGAGCCGCCTGGATTTTCTTCTCGGCGGCGGCGCTGCTCCGCTTCGCCCATGTTTTGCAGGCCGAGCGTTACCACACCAATGCATACTTAAAATGGGGACTGGAAGGGGGCGGCTTAAACACCTTCGTACGCAACCGGTATGATGCGGCGCTGCACACTGCCGCGTGTTGTTTCCTCCTTCTAATGCTGTCGGGTGCATGGATTCCGGCCTCATTCTCTCTGTTGGCCCTTGCCGTGACAGCCACCGCCTGGGGCGCCGTCAACATCCGCGCCGACAAGGGGCAAAAGAAACCGCTTGTCATCACCGCACGCATCAAGCGGCTCTTTGCCGTCACAATCCTCATTGAGGCGGCAATGATGGCTATCGTGTTCCCCTACGGTGAAAGAATTGCCGTTGCCGCTTTCGTACTGCTCGGCTACGCCCAGCTGTTCATGCTGGCACTTGGCAACATCGCATCCACCCCTATCGAAAAAACGCTGCAAGAGGGATTTAAAAAACAGGCACGCCAAAAACTGCGTGGTAAACAAGTGGTCGCCATCACCGGCAGCTACGGTAAAACCGGCACCAAGGAAGCAGTGGCACATCTGCTTGAAACAAAATATCCGCTCATCAAAACCCCCGGCAGCTTTAACACACCGATGGGGTTGTGCAAAGTGATCAACGAGAAAATGGAGGCGCATCACGAGATGTTCGTCACCGAAATGGGGGCCACCCGCCGAGGGGACATCAAGGAACTATGCGAACTGGTCCGCCCCACCGTAGGCGTCATCACCTCCATCGGCGTGGCGCACATGGAGACCTTTGGAAGCCCCGATGCAGTGGCGCGGACGAAGTTCGAATTGGCCGATGCCCTGCCGCCTGATGGCGTGCTTTTCTATAACGCCGATTACGAACTGGCGCGCAAGTACGCCGAAGGGCGTCCACAGAAAAAAATCACCTACGGCTTGGAGCAGGCCGCCGATTACATGCCGCTGAACCTGCGCTGCGGACGCGATGGCAGCACGTTCGACATAAAAACACCGCAGGGAAGCATAAAAGGGGTGAAGATACAGCTGCTGGGGAAACTCCACGCGCTGAATGTAACCGCCGCTTTCGCGGTGGGACTGCATTTCGGCATCGACCCGGAGCGGCTGAAATACGGCGCCAACACCCTTCCACAGGTGGAAGCCCGGCTACAGCTTATCCAAAATCCCGGTAGCTACCTTATTATCAACGATGGATTTAACAGCAACCCCACCGGTGCGGCGACCGCCGCCGAAACGCTCGGATATTTCGACGGGTTCAAAAAGATAATGGTCACCCCCGGTATGGTTGACTTGGGAGGCGAGCACGAAAAGGTGAACCTCGCCTTCGGCAAAGCCGCCGCGCCGTTTTGCGACACTGTGCTGTTGATAAACCAGCGGCGAACCAAGCCGATTGCCGACGGCCTTATCGCGGCAGGATTCAACCGGACGGACATCCACACCTTCCCCTCGCTTTCCGACGCACACGGGTGGCTGGCGCAAAACGCCGATACGAACAGCGTGGTGCTTTTCGAGAATGACCTCCCCGACCACATGGAGCAGTTTTGAAAGAAGACGATTCTTTCAAAGAATTTGTGATTGATCAGCTGGCAGGATTCGGCGCGGCGGCGCGGCCGATGTTCGGCGGCTATGGGTTATATAAAGGGGATGCGTTTTTCGGTATCATCATTAAAGAACGTCTTTACTTCAAAACGGATGCCACTACCCGGTTGCCGTATGAAGAACAGGGGATGAAACCGTTCAAAGCGAGCGCCACACAGACGCTCAAGAATTACATGGAGGTTCCGCCCGACATCCTTGAAGACGCGGAGGAACTGAAAAGTTGGGCGCGCACCGCCGCTGCGCTTAAAAAGCCCGTTAACAAAAAGCGCTGAGTAGCCATCCTGCTCAGCGGGGATGCTCTGGCGGATGACGAATCTGCTCCACGATACCCCTTATCGCATCCACCACCATTTCGGGCCGTTCCATCGGAATGAGATGCCCCACCCCATCCCCTTCTATCAAGACGCCACGTTTCGATTTTTTCGCCAATCCCGCCCGACGGCACCCCCATGCATCCATATATTTCGCCGGCATCTGGTCACGCACACCGGAACGGTTACTCTTATTCCCCTGCATAATCACCGTCAACGGCATATCACCGAGAGAAGTCACCACTTCCTCCTGCCGGGCACTTTCGCCAAATGCCGCCAATTCGTCGTGGAGCGTGGCGAATGCCTGTGGCCTTACGCCTTGAGCCATCGCTGAGGCTCTTACCGGGTCTGGCAGGTTATCTACATTTCCCGCCGGTATTCCCAACAAACGGGGCAGACCGAGATGGGCCGCTCCCTGCCCAAACCGCGCCCACCAAAGAACGACCGTGCCGGGATCGCCAAAAACTTTCGCCTGCCGTTCATGGGTTGATTCGACCAAAACCATGCCAGCTACTTCCTCCGGGTAGCGGTGTGCATACACCTGCATATTGCCGCCGCCAAACGAGTGCCCCACAAGCATTAGCGGCCCTTTTATTCGCGCGGCTTCCAGAAGGGCATGCAGTTCATAAGCTATTCGGCCACTGGTGCGCGGCAATGGTCCAGGTTCGCTCCAGCCGTACCCCGCCCTGTCATATGAGCAAACGCGGGTGAACTTAGCCACCTCCGGCTGCACCAATCCCCACCCCAGAGCCGCCCCACCGATCCCTGAGTCCAGTATGACGGCAGGGGTCCCCTCGCCGGTGCAATAGAGGTGCATCGTCCTCCCTTCAACCTGAAACAGCACACCGGGAGGTTGGAACATGGCCGCATCCCGGTATTCGGCAATCCCCTCGTATGCGAAAAGGCCGGAAATTGCCAAAAATAGAGCGACGAGCATTCTTCTCAGCCCCTTATTAAAACCGCTTAATGTTCGTGGAACGGTTTTGACCAATTACGAAATAATGGTTACCATAATATGGTAATCAACGGCACCCGAGTCAAAGAATCCCGGTCTGTTAATTCGGTTATTGCGCCAATCCACCGACGGATGCTAGTATTTATCCTCCAACAATCCGGAGCGGATGAACTCTTGGATTTAGGTGCGTATTGACGGTGTACATTAACACCGCGTAACAGCTTTTGGGAAACCTGGGGAAAGCGTTAATACTGGCTAAAGGAAGTGG